>DASYCG010000135.1:0-64512 GCA_036500325.1 Herbaspirillum sp.
TCCCCTTGCAGACGTTACGGAACTTAAGCATTGCTGATTAAAAAAGCGGTCCCTACTTATAGAAAGGTTCGACCTTGCCTTTTACTTTAATCAGCAAGGGATTGCCCTTCCGATCCAGTGCCTTTCCGGCCGGGACTTTAATCCATCCCTCGCTGATGCAATATTCGTCAACTTCAGTGCGTTCTTTATCGTTGAGCTTAATACCAACGTCGTGTTCAAATATGACAGCGTTGTAGTAAGGGCTGCGAGGATCGATTGAGAGCCGATCAGGAAGTGGGGGGCGGAGTGGAGTATCGTTCATGGCGATAATTATCAACTATAAGATTAACCAAAACAATTTTTTTCTTTGTTTCGCCAAATCACTCGATTGGTCGCAAATGATTCCTGCCATATCAAGGAACGCGCTAATATGAACATGTGTCCTAGTCTCTTCTGATACTTGGCTGTACTGCTAGTCCAGCCCGACAAATGAGCCTGTGATGAAAAAGCGCCTGGGATTTATCAAGTTCGTCATTTTCGCCGGGATCCTGCTATTGCTAGCAGTGCTCATCCATTTCGTTGTCGACGAGGCGCGCACCTCGCATTTCCAGGCCCGTTACCTTACGCGCCTCGGGCATGAGCTGACCTTCCGTATCGAACCAGGTCCGAGCCCGTCAATCCACTTTCCTGAAACCGGCCCCTACGACCACCGTATGGGCTATGCCGGTTTGCCCATCTACCTGCAGCGGCTGAGCACACGCGAGTACACCGTGGCCGAACAGGCCCGCCTGTCGCCGCGCATGCAGAAAATGGTCGGCCGCGGCCTGAATGCGCCCTACGCGGAAAAGAATCAGGCCGGTCTCAGCTTGTTCGACTGCAATGGCATGCCAATCTATGCCACGCGCTATCCGGAGCGTGTCTACCCCACCTTCGAGGCGGTGCCCTCCTTGCTGACCAACTCGCTCTTGTACATCGAAAACCGCACCCTGCTTGATCCGGACTCGCCGCAGCGCAACCCCGCGATCGAGTGGGGGCGTTTTGCCCATGCGGCGTGGAGTCGTGCCGTGCATTTTCTCAATGCCGACTATGCATCGCCCGGCGGCAGTACGCTGGCTACCCAGATCGAAAAGTACCGGCACTCGCCGCAAGGACGCACAGGCTCACCCTCGGAAAAATTGCGGCAGATGGCATCGGCCTCGGTACGTGTCTATCTGAACGGTGAAGACACGACGATTGCGCGCCGGAAACTAGTGGTCGACTACGTCAATACCGTCCCGCTCGGCGCGCGCGCCGGCTTCGGTGAAATCAACGGCATGGGCGATGGTCTGTGGGCCTGGTATGGCCGCGATTTCGACCAGATCAACCATCTGCTCGCCGACAATTCGCAAGCGCCGCTTGCGGATCGCGCGCTGGCGTACAAGGAGGCGCTGAGTCTGTTGATTTCGCAACGCAGCCCGTCGTACTACCTGGCCCATATCGATGAACTGGAGACGCTTACCGATTCCTATTTGCGCGTGATGGTGAGCGCCGGCGTGATCCCAGCCGCACTGAGCGATGCCGCACGCGGGCAATCGCTCCAGCAGCAAATGCAGCGTATTCAACCGGCGCCCCCGCCAATCGAACGCAAGGGGGTGAACGCCGTGCGGGGCAACCTGGCGTCCTTGCTGGGCATGCCGCGCATGTACGATATTGACCGTCTTGACCTTCAGGTCGACAGCGCGCTGGATTCCCGGCTGCAGCAGGATGTGACAGCCGAATTGCTCAAGTTGCGTAATCCGGCCCATGCCAAGGCGGCCGGCCTGCTCGAATACCAGTTGCTCCAGCACGGCGATCCAAAAGGTTTGACATACAGCTTCACGCTGTTCGAGCGCACACCGGGCGGCAATCGGGTGCGCGTGCAAGCCGACAACTTCAATCAGCCGCTCGATATCAATAAGGGCGTCAAGCTGGACTTGGGATCGACGGCGAAGTTGCGCACACTGATCAGCTATCTGGAGATCGTCAGCGATCTCCACCGCCAGTACGTCGACCTCGATCCGGTGGCGCTCAAGAAGATCAAAGTGTCGCCGCAAGACCCGATCAGGCGTTGGGCGCTGGATTATCTGATGCAGGAATCGAATCCAGCGGATCGCAGCCTGTCGGCAATGCTCACCGCGTCGCTTGAACGCAAATATTCCGGCAACGCCGGAGAGTGGTTCTTCACCGGCGGCGGCATGCAGCATTTCGCCAATTTCGAGAAATCCGAGGATTACCGCTACTACTCGGTACGCGACGGGTTACGGTATTCGGTCAATCTGGTCTACGTGCGTCTCATGCGCGATATCGTGCATTTCTACATGTACCAGGCGCCCGATTCAAGCGCGCAGTTGCTGGAAGACAGCGACGACCCCACCCGCAAGCAATACCTGCAGCGCTTCGCCGACCGCGAAGGGCGCGTCTTCCTGGGGCTGATCTACCGAAAATATCGCGGCAAGAATGAGCAGGAAGCAATGGATACGCTGATCGAGAGCATTCGCCCGACCCCCAAGCGGCTCGCGGTGATTTTCCGCTCCATCGCTCCCGAAGCCAGCCAGGCGCAATTTGTAAAATTCTTCAAGACGTATCTGCCTTCGGCCGGCCTGGGCGAGGACAAATTGACCAAGCTTTACAACGCGTATTCGCCGCAGCAATTCGATCTGCCCGATCGCGGCTATCTGGCGGGCGTGCATCCGCTGGAATTGTGGACCTTGGCCTACCTGCGCCAGCATCCCGGCTCGACACTCGCACAGATAGTCGAGGCAAGCGAGGCAGAACGGCAAGAAGTCTATAGATGGTTGTTCAAGACCCGGCACAAAAACGCTCAGGACAAGCGCATCAAGCAATTGCTCGAAGTCGAGGGGTTCCAGGAAGTCCACAAAGCATGGAAGCGGCTGGGCTATCCATTCGATTCGCTGGTGCCGTCATATGGCACCGCCATCGGCGCCTCCGCCGACCGCCCGGACGCGCTGGCCGAACTGATGGGGATTATTCAGAACGACGGCATGCGTTTGCCGAGCGTGCGTATCGACCGTCTGCATTTCGGCGCCGGCACGCCTTACGATACCGTGCTCACCCGCGCAGCCACCCCAGGCGAACGCGTGCTGCCGCCTGAGATCCCGCCACTGGTGCGATCGGTGCTGGCCGAAGTGGTACAGACGGGCACGGCGAAGCGGCTCGCCGGCGTCTTTACCTTGCCGGACGGCACGCAGATTCCAGTGGGCGGCAAGACCGGCACCGGCGACAACCGTTTCAAGACTTTCGCCAAGGGCGGCGGCATGATTTCGCAGCGGGTGGTCAGCCGCGCGGGCGCTTTTGTGTTCTACATCGGCGACCGCTATTTCGGCACGGTAGTGGCTTATGTGGCGGGCCCCAAGGCAGCGGAATATAAATTCACCAGCGCCTTGACGGTGCAAATCCTCAAAGTGCTCGCCCCCACGCTGATGCACCGGATCAGCGCCGGCGAGACCGGGCAACAGCAGTCCGAATGTAGTCGGCCGCAGGCCGAGTTGGCGGATGCCTCAACGGCCGGGGATGTTGATTTCAGCCAACAAGCCCAGCACGCCCGACCATAAAATCTGAACGCCGATGCACAACAGAATGAACGCCGACAAACGCAGCACCACCATGGTGCCGAGGCGTCCAAGCAAGCCGACGATCTGGTTGGCGGAACGATAGCAAAGATAGACCACCAATACCGTCAGCGTGGCGCCCAGCGCATTGCTGCCAAGCGAGACGACGCGATCGACCAATCCAGTCGGGGTCGATGCTCCCAGCGTAATCGATGCGGCAATCGTGCCGGGACCGACAGTCAGGGGAAAACTGATGGGATAAAAACTGCGCGCCTTCAATTCCTCGTTGGATTCGTCGTCATATGTTTTGGCGACTTGCTTCGATATCGCCGCCTCCTGGCCCGAATCGCCGAGCAAACGCCAACCGGATATCGCCACGAGGATGCCGCCGCTGACACGCACGATCGGCAATGAAATGCCGAAAAAATTCAGCACATGCGACCCGATGAAGATCGCGCCCACCAGCAAGAACCAGCAATTGATGGCGACCTGCAGGGCAACTCTTTTTTCGACCTGGCGACTGGCCCCGCCAAGCAGATTGGCAAATACCGGCGCAATTCCCAAGGGATTCAGAATCGGCAGCAGTGTGACAGGGATCAGGAACGCGGCTTTTAAAAAGACAATCAGCATCAACTCACCCCGTTTTTCTTTAACCACTCGACAGCACGTTGCCAGCCGTCTTTTGCCGCGGATTCAATATAGTTCGGCCGGTAATCGGCATTAAACGCATGGCCGGCGCCCGGATAAATAATGATTTCCGAATGGCTGCGCCCGTCCGCAATCTTATCCTGCATCAGCTCAATCGTTTCCAGCGGAATCGCCGCATCTTCGCTGCCATACAGTCCCAGCACCGGCACTCGCAGCCCTTCCGCAATATCGATAGGATGATAAGGTTGCTTCACATTCTTCTCGACCGATACCTTGCCGTACCAGGCTACGCCCGCCTTGATCTTGGGGTTATGTGCGCAGTACAGCCAGACAAAACGGCCGCCCCAGCAGAATCCGGTGACCGCTGCCTTGGCGGCATTGCCGTTATTGGCGCCGGCCCAGGCCAGTGCGCCATGCAGATCCTGGATCACCTGTTCGTCCGCGACCTGGGCAATCACTTCGCGCTGCAGCGACTGGCTATCGGTATAAGCCATCGGTTCGCCCTGCCGTCCGAACAGATCGGGCGCGATCGCCAGATAACCCAGCTTGGCCCAGCGCCGGCAGACATCCGCGATATGCGCATGCACACCGTAGATTTCGGAAATCACAATGACGATCGGTAAATCGGTCTTGCCTTCCGGCTGCGCAAAATAGGCGCGCACCTTTTCGCTTTTAACCTCGTAGCTGATTTCCCCAACGGACAGGCCCGCGGCATCGGTGGTGATCGTGGTGGATGGCAATGTCGATACCGTGCGGGCGAAGATGCTGCCGAGCGGGATCTGGTTTTGTTGGTCTTTTTCCTGCATGTCTGTCTCCGTTTCCAATTAAAAATCCGGCCCGGATGGGAGGCCGGTAGATGAAGCTATTAAACAATAGAAACGAATTATAAAATCATAAAAATCAAAAAAATAACTTCTTCCATTCATACGCCCGAAGAAAAAAACCGCTGAATCAGCATGCGTGCGCGCGTGCCTGAAAATCATTTGCAACTTTATATTGGGTCGTGCATCAACACCAGCCCAATGTGTCAAACACTGCATCCTTCGCCGACATAGTGCGGCTCGGGTTGCCAATACGGAGACGCAATGATTGTTCACGCACTTCTCAAATACCAGCATCTTCGCGGCTTCTTCTTCCTCTTCCCCATATGGCTTGCCGGCCTCGCGCTGGCAGCATTTCACGCCCCGGTTCACGCACAAACGAATTGGATCGGCGGCGCCAGCGGCGACTGGTTTATCGCGTCGAATTGGTCCACTAACGTAGTGCCGGGCGCCGGCGATGACGTCCTCATCACCGCAGGGAGCTTCGCCCCATCGGTCATGAACGGCTCCGGCGCTACTGTCGCGGGTCTGAACATCGGAGGACAATTCGACGCCAATACGGGCGCCATCGTTACCGGGACCGGCTCGCTGGGTATCGTCAATGGCGCGCAACTGACCAACAATGCCAACAGTTTTTTCGGAACCTCTGTCGGCGTCGGCACCGGCTCAGTCGGCACCATGGTGATCGCCGGCGCCGGTTCCAATTGGACCAGCGGCAGCGGTGTGCTGGTGGGCGCCGGCGGCGCAACCGGATCATTGATGCTTGAAAATGAAGGCACGGCGGTGTTCGGCGCGCTGATTGTCGGCGCTTCATTGAACGACATTATCGACGCCGGCTTGACGAATAGCTCGGGCCCCAGTACCGGCACGTTGACAGTAACGGGCGGCAGTCAACTGACGGCGGGGGTTTTCGTCGATGTCGGTGCGGGCCGGGAAACCAGCGGCAAGGCTACCGTATCGGGCGCCGGCTCGATTATCAGCAGCGACGGCGGGATTCTTGTCGGCGTACTGGGCGGCGGCGGTACCTTCGATATCCTCGATGGCGGCACGCTGATAACAGGCTCCAACGGTCCCTACTCGTTTTCCGTCATCGGCGGCGGCGGGCCGAGCCATCTGGGCACGGGCCCTGCAATCAACGGCGGCGCCGGCGCCATGACAATCTCCGGAGCGGGTTCGACCTGGACCAACACCGGCGCCATTTATGTCGGCGGCTTCGTCGACACCAGCCAAAGCACGCCCGCACTCTATCCCGGCATCGGCACGCTGACCATTGCCGACGGCGCCAAGATGACCAGCATCGGTGGGACTAACGGCGGTCTGCCCGATGCAATCGGCATGGGGCAGGGTTCGCTCGGCACGGCATTGGTGACCGGCGCCGGATCGCAATGGACCGCAGGACAACATCTGATCGCCGGTTACGGCGGCGGCAACGGTACGCTGACGATTGAAAACGGCGGCACGGTCGATGTCGCAGGCATCATGGGCGCAGGCATCGGCGTTGCTTCTTTTACGCAAAGCGCGGGCGCGATTAATGTGTTGAACGGCGGCACCCTGATTTCCAATTCGGGCGGATTTGGTGCTATCGGCGGCAGCAATTTCGGCGGCGTGGTCGGCGGCGCCGACAGCACCGGAACAGTGTTGGTATCCGACGCCGATTCATCGTGGATTATCAATGGCGGCCTGTTCGTCGGCGGCGCCACGGATTTGGGACTCGATGCGGGCGCCGGCACGGTAACGATCGCGAACGGGGGAGCGATCCGGGCATCGGATGGTGTCACGCTGGCGCCCGGCGCCTGCTCCTTCGGCACCCTCAATATCGGTGCGGCGCCAGGAAGTACTGCCGTGGCGCCGGGCACTCTGGACACGCCGACCGTCATCTTCGGCAACGGGACGGGCGCGATCAACTTTAATCACACTGCGTCGGACTATCTGTTTGCGGCAGACATCTCCGGCTCCGGCGCCGTCAATCAAATCGCCGGCACGACGATCCTGACCGGCGACAGCACTTACACCGACGCGACCACGATCTCCGGCGGCTTGCTGCGCGTCAACGGCTCGCTAGGCAATACGGCGGTGACCGTCGGCAGCGGCGGCTCGCTCGGCGGCACCGGTTCCATCGCCGGACCGGTGACGGTCGCAGCCGGCGGCATCATCGCGCCCGGCAACGCCATCGGCACACTCACGCTCGGTGGCGATTTTACCCAGGAAGCCGGTACGATTTATCGGATCGAAATCAATACCGCCGGCCAATCGGATCTTGTGGTCGTCGGCGGCACGGCAACCATCCAGAACGGCGCGACGCTACAGCTAGTCAGATCGGATGCAGCCACCTCCTCGTTCGTCGTCGGCACGCGCTACACGATTCTCACGGCCGCCGGCGGTGTCAACGGAACGTGGTCGATACTGAGCGGGGATGCGACGACGGCATTCATCGATTTGGGATTTGGCCAGAATGCGAATGCCGCCTATCTCGATGCGCTGCGCAATACTGTGCGGTTCGCCGACGTCGGGCTCAGCGCCAATCAGCGCGCCACCGGGGCTGCCGTGGAAAATCTCGGCGCCGCAAATCCGCTCTACGCGGCCATCGTGCAGAGCATCACGCCACAGGCCGCCCGCACGGCGTTCGATCTTGCTTCCGGCGAAATCCATGCCGGCATGGCATCGGCGGCATTCGACGACAGCCGTGCGCCGCGCACGGCGATTCTCGATCGATTGCGCGACCCATCGATGAATTTGTCCGCAGATCTTCCGGCGGATTTTTCTGATTCTGCGCGACAGCCATCGCCGGATGCACATGCGGTATGGAGCCAGGTTTTCGGCGATTACGGCCGCATCGGCGGCAACGACAACGCCGCCGCCATCAATCGATCCCTCGGCGGCCTCATCATCGGCGCAGACCTGCGACTCGCAGATCATTACCGGGCCGGTATCGCCGGCGGCTATACGAAATCGTCGCTAGACGTCGATGCCCGGGCTTCATCGGGTTCGATTGAAAGCACATTCGGCGGTGTTTACGGCGGCGCCGATTTCGGACCGTTGCGCTTGCGGACCGGCGTACTTTATGCGGATAACCGCTACGAGACCAAGCGTTCCATCGTATTCCCCGGCTTCCAGGAAACGGCGCGCGGATCGTACTCCGGCAGCACGGCGCAGGCGTTCGCCGAGGCGGGCTGGCGGATGTCCGCATCGGACATGACGATAGAACCCTTCGCCGGTTTGTCGCTCATACATATTTATATGCATGCATTTTCCGAAACAGGCGAAGCCGCCGCGCTGCAAGGCCAGTCGCGTTCCTACGATTATCAGGCGGCGACCACGGGCGTACGCGTGGCAAGTGCGCCGCTCACCGGTCCGATCCTCCGTGGCGCACTCGGCTGGCAGCACATATTTGGCGATGCGGCCCCGGCTTCCGTGTTGGCGTTCAATGATGCTGATGATGCTGCCACACCGTTTTCAATCACCGGCGCGCCGGTTGTGCGCGATAGCCTTCTGGTGGAAGCCGGCATTGAATGGCGTCACGCCCGCGGCGTTTCATCCGGCATTTTTTATGCCGGCGTTATCGGACAGGATGCGTACACAAATGCACTCCAGGGACGCCTGACGATGGAATTTTGATCCAATTGCTCAATCAAACTGCCGCAGTAACGCCGGAGCGATAACGCGCCGCTGCCACATTTTTGGATAAACTCGGCATCAGCTTCTGGCGTGCAGCTTCATAAGCATTCCAGTCGGCCACATCGGGTAGCGACGGAATGGTCACAGATTCGCCCTGCGCCAAGCCAGCCAGCGCCGCGTCCACCATGTCTTCCGCAGACATCACGATTTCCGTCGGCAAATGTTCGACCGGCGTGCCGGAAATCTGCCAGAAGTCGGTAGCCGTCGCGCCCGGCAACACCGCCTGGACACGGATATTCTTATCGGCCAATTCATGCTCCAGCGATCGGCTGAACGCCAATACAAACGCCTTGGCGCCGCCATAGACGCCATTCAGCACTTCCGGCGCAATCGCGACGATAGAGGCGATATTGACAACTGTCCCGCCGCCCCGCGCAACCAGGCCCGGCACCGCCGCATAGGTCAAGCGCATCAGCGCCGTGACATTCAAGTCGATCATGTCGCTCATCTTGTCGACATCGGCCGCCAGCAGCGGCGCTGTAGCGCCAAGCCCGGCATTATTGACCAGCAAGGTAATACTCGAATCGGTCCGCAAAACCTGCTCGACGCGCGCCAGATCGGACTTGTCGGCAAGATCGGCGGCCACCACTTCGATGGTGCGGCCGGTTTCGTCGGCAAGACGGCGCGCCAGTGCATCGAGGCGCTCACGGTTGCGCGCCACCAGGATCAGGTTGTAGCCTAGATGCGCCAGCCGATGGGCGTAAATGGCGCCGATGCCGGAAGAAGCGCCTGTCACCAGTGCGGTACCTTTGTTGGATTGAAGGATGCTCATGTTGTTTCTCCTGTTGCGGTTTGGGAAACGCCGGTAGTGGCGCGTCTGAGAGGAGAATACGATTTTCCGGCAATGTCTTAAAGGTCATATATGCAACCTTTTAGGACAATGCTATTATTTCGACATCATTTGATCAAGTGCGAAAGGAAGCAGCCATGCAACAGATCGGCTTTGTCATTTTTCCCAATTTCCAGGTCATGGGCTTTGCCGCCATCACCGTTTTCGAGGTCGCCAATCTGGTGGCCGGAAAAGATATCTACAGCGTGCATCTGCTGTCCGAACACGGCGGGCCGGTGCGCGCTTCGGCAGGCTTTGCGGTCGAAACCGAGGCCTTCGGCAAGAAGGTTTTCGATACGGTGATCGTCGGCGCCGGTACGTATATCGAGCCGTCGACGCCAGGCATATTGAATTTCGTGCGACGCGCCATGCAAACATCCCGCCGCGTCGCAGCGCCCTGCGTGGGCGCATTCATTCTGGCCGAAGCCGGTGTTCTCGATGGCCGCCGGGCGACCACGCACTGGGCTTTTGCGCGCGAACTGCAGCAGCGCTTTCCGTTGCTGAAAGTAGAAGAAGACCGGATTTTCATCATCGATGGACTGGTCTGGACTTCAGCCGGAATGACTGCCGGCATCGATCTGGCGCTGGCCATGGTCGAGAAAGATCTGGGCCCGGAGATTGCCCGCAGCGTCGCTCGCAAACTGGTGGTCTATCATCGCCGCGCCGGTGGTCAATCGCAATTCTCGGCGCTGCTGGAACTGGCGCCCAAATCGGACCGCATTCAGAAGGCGATGGATTTCGCCAAGCAGAATCTGCGCAATGTACTGTCCGTGGAGGAGCTGGCCGACGTCGCGAATCTGAGTCCGCGCCAGTTCAGTCGCGCCTTCCGGGCTGAAACCGGTCAGTCTCCCGCGCATGCCGTAGAAAATCTGCGCGTAGAGGCGGCGCGCATACTGATGGAACAAGGCCGTCTGTCGATGGATACGATCGCCGATGAAACCGGCTTTGCCGACCGCGAACGCATGCGCCGCGCCTTCCTGCGCGCCTTCGGCCAGCCGCCGCAGACGGTGCGCCGCAATGCCAGAGCGGAGGCGATCGCCCTGTAACCACCCTCATAAACGGCGCGCTTGTCGGAAGCGCAGCCGTTGTCTTCTTGCCCGGATCAGTTCATAATTTTTGCTGGAATCTCACAATGTAAAAATTCGACCACTCACAGAAAGCCGCTCCATGTCTAAAAAAGTGCCTTTGACCCTCGCCTGCGGGGATTATGAAATCGTACGCGCTCTGAAAGAAGGCATTGTCAAACCGGACGGCATCGATCTGACGGTGGTCACCGAAATGGACTCCACTTCCCGGCACTGGCGCTTCCTGCGCAACCGGGAATTCGACATGGCGGAGGTTTCCTGCTCTTCCTACATGCTCGCGCGCGACAACGACTTCCCGGTGCGCGCGATACCGGTGTTCCTGCATCGGCGTTTCCGGCATGGCTTCGTTTTCATCAATACCAAAAAAGGCATCCTCTCTCCCAAAGACCTGATCGGCAAAAAGATCGGCGTCAAATCGTTCCAGGCGACCGCCATCCTTTGGCTGCGCGGCATTCTGGAACACGAATACGGCGTGCCGCATAAATCCATCGAATGGTATGCGGAGCTTGACGAAGATGTGGAATTCACGCCGCCGGCCGACCTCAAACTGGTGCGGCTGGATCATTCGCAATCGGTGGAAAAAATGCTGGTGGAAGGCGAACTGGATGCTGTATTGCATACCGATCTGATTAAGCCGCTGGTCGACAAAGACCCGCGCGCGGCACGCCTGTTCCCCAATTACAAGGAAGAAGAAGTCGCTTATTTCAAACGTACCGGCATCTTCCCGATCATGCACGTGATGGGCATTAAGCAGGAAATCATCGAACGCCATCCCTGGGTTGCCATCAACATGTTTCAGGCATTCGAGCAATCCAAGGCCATCGGCATGCAGCGCATGGAAAACCCGCGCAACGTGCCGCTCGCGTGGTATCGCGAAGCCTGGGAAGAGCAAGAGGAAATTCTGGGAAGCGATCCGTGGGAATACGGCTTGACGGATGCCAATCGACATACGCTTGAAACCTTGGCCGGCTATTCTTTCGAGCAAGGGCTGATCCGGCGCAAACCTTCGCTCGACGATATTTTTATCGACGTGTCGCAGGGGCGCAAGCGCGGCGAATATCGGATCTGATTCGGATCTTATTTTCGCGGTGATCGGCAACGGAAACATCGGGAGAATGCGTCATGCCTAGCTACATAGCGCTATTGCGGGCCGTGAATGTCGGCGGCACCGGCAAGCTGCCGATGTCCGAACTGAAAGCGATGTGCGAAGCCGCCGGCTTTTCCAAAGTGCGCACATACATTGCGAGCGGCAATGTCGTGTTTGAAAGCAAGCTTTCGGAAAAGTCGGTAAAAGCGAAACTGGAGCAGAGTCTTGACGCCTATGCCGGCAAGCCGGTCGGCGTACTGGTTCGCTCAGGTGCGGAAATGGCGGCCGTTCTCGATGCGAATCCGTTCAAGTCGACGCCGCCGAACCGGACTGTGGCGATCTTTCTCGACGCAACGCCGCCGACGAATACCCTGGATGGCGTGAGCGGGCAAGGCGTTGAAGAAATTGCGCTGGGGATACGCGAAATCTATGTGCATTATGGCGATGGGATGGCACATTCGAAGCTGAAGATAAAGGCTGCCGGGAAGGGGACTGCCCGGAATATGAATACTGTGGCTAAGCTTGCGGAGTGGGCGGGTTCGTAGGCGGCATATCAATGACTAAGATTAACTAAGGCTCCGATGCCGGCGACATCTACAAACGAGCCAGCCCTGACTTGCGAGACCAAAGCAAGGTGGGCCGCTTGGCTTGCCGAGAACCATCTCGCTTCGACGGGTATCTGGCTTCGTCTCGCTAAAAAGACAGCCGGTACTTCTTCCGTCAGCTACGCAGAAGCGATCGAAGTCGCTCTATGCTACGGATGGATCGATAGCCAGAAGAAAGCAGATAACGAGAATTTCTGGTTGCAACGTTTCACGCCTAGATCGGCGAAGAGCATCTGGTCCAAGATCAACCGCGATAAGGCCACAACGCTCATCGCAAACGGTCGGATGGAAGCTGCCGGAATGGAGGAGATTGAGCGCGCCAAGAAAGACGGGCGTTGGGACGCGGCATATGACTCGGCAAGAACCGCAGTAATACCGGCCGATTTTCAGTCTGCGCTGGATCGCAATGCTGAAGCCAGGCTGTTTTTTGCGTCCTTAAACAGCCAGAATCGATATGCCATTCTGTTCAGAATTCAAGCCGCGAAGAAGGTCGAAACCCGTGAAGGCCGCATTCAGAAGTTCGTCGAGATGCTGGAAAAGCACGAGAAACTATATCCATGAAGCGTCCGCTCTGACACCTCGGCAAACTACGATTCCCGGCGCGCCTCGGTAAGCGCAATGGTCAAATGCTGTACCTTCTTTTTCAATTGATCCCGCTCATCGATGAGTTCGCCAACCAATAACGTCAAGCGGTGAATTTCAGCCTGCTCGGGCGTAGCATCGCTAGGCAAATCCTCAATTTCCAGCTTGGGTTTAGCCGGCAATCGCGCCTCGCGCACTTCCCTTGCCGCCAGCCGCAATTCTTTCTTGCCTCCGGCAACAGCCGCTATCTGCTTCTCGCTAGGCAAGGATGCTACGGCAGCCGCCGCATTAATTGAAATAACACCAGATTTCACAGCACCAACCAGCTCCGGCGCGGCAGTCTTCTGAATCTTCTCGATCTGTCCCAAGGTCGCGCTGCTCATCCGCGCAGCACGCGCAATGGTTTCCCGTGTCCACGGCGGCTCGCCTCCGGACTGGGCAGGTGTAGAAGCATCGGCGCCAGCCGGCTCTGCCGACGCCCGCTGCGCCTGTACCTGCGCCGCACGTGCCGATACGATTTCCTTCTTGCGCAACGCCAGCACGCCTCGCTGAAAATCCGATACGCTACGCCGTCCAAGGTGGTTATCGATCATCCATAAATGCACATCGTCCATGGACTGGAACATGTGATTCTGCACGGTATTGAAAGGAATATTGTGCTTCTGGCAGATACCGTAACGGTTATGTCCGTCCACCAGCAGATCGCCCCACAATACCAGCGCATCGCGGCAGCCTTCGGATAGCAGGCTGCGTTCCAGTGCAGTAAATTCGTCGTCGGTCAACGGGTCGATATAGGCGCGGAGTTCTTCGTTGATAGTGATAGCGGTGGTCATGATTCAGGGAAAATAAAATTGAAGGCGCGGGTAGTGTAAGCATCCGCGCCGTTTTAAGTCTGGCGCCGGATGATTTTTCTGTGCGGGAATTTTACCGAGATTTTCTGGGTTATCGGTGTCTTCGTAGTGCTATATTTCTTCGGGCTGGTTTTTCTGAGCGCATATCTACGAAACTGATTGCTTACCTTTGGTGCACGGATATTGAAACCAAAATCTATCCTCAACCTTGCCACGAATGCGTAAAATATCACTCTTTAATAACGAGTCACCCATTACCCGTCATGAAAAAAATCATCACCAGCATCCTGATCGGCATCGTCATTTATTTTCTGTATCCAATTATCGGCAGATATATTCCAAATCACCATTTGATGGTGCTGGCAGTCTCCGCTGGACTGATTTCTTATGTCGTCGCGTTGACCATGGATAGATTTAATTGATTGGTTGCGACGCGTGCGACAGCACGTGCAGCAAGAGACATTAAAAAAACCCATTTCTCTGAGGAGAAATGGGTTTTTCCGCATAGGGTTGGTAACAGCGTCTTGACGTTAATTCTTCAAGCGATACCCCGTCTTGAATATCCACCACACCACAACCGCACACAGCGCCAGAAACACCAAAGCCATGCTGCCGCTGATCGCCACGCTGACATCCGAGACACCGTAAAAACTCCAGCGAAAGCCGCTGATCAAATACACCACCGGATTGAACAAGGCCACCTTTTGCCAGAACGGCGGCAGCATGCTGATCGAGTAAAAACTGCCGCCCAGGAAAGACAGCGGCGTCACGATCATCAGCGGAATGATCTGCAATTTCTCGAAGCCGTCGGCCCAGATGCCGATAATGAAACCGAACAGGCTGAACGTGACGGCGATGAGAATCAGGAACGCCACCATCCAGAGCGGATGCGCAATGTCGAACGCGATAAACAGACGGGCCGTGATCAGGATCAGTATGCCGAGAATAATCGATTTGGTGGCCGCAGCGCCGACGTAACCCATCACGATTTCCATACTGGAGATCGGCGCCGATAACACCTCATATATGGTGCCGGACCACTTCGGCATATAAATACCGAACGACGCATTGGCGGTGCTCTGCGTCATCAACGACATGATGACCAAACCGGGAATGATAAAAGCGCCGTAACTCACGCCGTCGATATTGACCATGTGGCCGCCGATGGCGGAACCGAACACCACAAAGTACAGGGCCGTCGAAATCACCGGCGATGCAACGCTCTGCATCAGCGTGCGCCAGGCGCGCGCCATCTCGAATTGGTAGATCGCGCGGATTGAATGAATGTTCATGATTATGCTTTCACCAGACTGACGAAGATTTCCTCAAGCGAGCTTTGACTGGATTGCAAATCCTTGAAGTCGATGCCCTGCTCGCTCAGTTGCCGCAATAAACCCGCGATGCCGGTTTGCTGGCTTTGCGCATCGAAGGTATAGGTCAGCTCATTGCCGTCGGCGCTGAGTTCGAGTTGATTGTCGCCGAGTCCATCGGGAATACGCGACAGCGGATGCTGCAGATAGAGTTTCAATTGCTTCTTGCCGAGCTTTTCCATCAGCACCGTTTTATCTTCGACCAGAATAATTTCGCCTTTCCTGATCACACCGATACGGTCCGCCATTTCCTCGGCTTCTTCGATGTAGTGCGTGGTAAGAATGATGGTCACGCCGCTGTCCCGCAGGCCGCGCACCATTTTCCACATATCGCGCCGCAGTTCCACATCGACGCCGGCGGAGGGTTCGTCGAGGAACAAAATCTGCGGTTCGTGCGACAGCGCCTTGGCAATCATCACCCGGCGCTTCATGCCGCCCGACAAGGTCCTGATCTTGGCGTCCTTCTTGTCCCACAGCGACAGGTCTTTGAGCACCTTTTCGATATAGGCCGGATTGGCCGATTTGCCGAACAGGCCGCGGCTGAAACTGACCGTGGCCCAGACGCTTTCGAAGGCATCGGTGGACAATTCCTGCGGAACCAGTCCGATCATCGAACGCGCTGCCCGGTAGTTCGCCACCACATCGTGGCCGTCGGCCAGCACGCTGCCTTCGCTGGGATTGACGACGCCGCAGATGATATTGATCAATGTGGTTTTGCCGGCGCCGTTGGGGCCCAGCAACGCAAAGATTTCGCCGCGGCGGATATCCAGATTGACGCCCTTGAGCGCATTAAAACCCGAGGCATAGGTCTTGGTAAGGTCTTTGACTGAAATAATCGATTGCACTGGTCTTCTTTCTTATTCAGTTAAACGTCGATTGCGGCATTGTAACGAGTATGGCAGAGGCGAGACGGCAGCCCGGTTAAGTGTTCAGCATTCTGCCACGACCGGCCGGAATTTGCGCAGCGCAACATTTTAACGCCATGCGCCTTCCTCTCTAAAACCAATCGCGCCCAATTTTTTCTGGTATTGTTTCCCGCGCTGCTCGTATACAAAGAAGGAAACTATAAATGAAATGCGCAATGGTTGGGTCCCGCTTCTTCGGCGCCTCGGTATTCGAGACGCTGCGTAAAGAAGAGGGCATTGAATTCACAAGTGTCGTCGCCATCGCCGCGGACGATCGGCTGGCGATTGCCGCACGCGACGCCGGTGTGCCGGTGCATGTGCTGGAAAACCCCAGAATGGTGCCGGGAAGCGCCATCGCCGACGGCACCGATCTGATCATCGCCGCGCATACGCATGCACGGGTCAGCGACGAAGCGCTCGCGCGTTCGCGCCTGGGCGGTATCGGTTATCACCCGTCGCTGCTGCCGCGTCATCGCGGTATCGCAGCCGTCGAATGGACGATTCTTGAAGGCGATCCGATTGCCGGCGGTTCCATCTATCACCTGGCCGACGGCTGGGACGCAGGCGCAGTCGCCGCGCAAGATTGGTGCTTTGTCCTGAAGGGCGAAACACCGCGGGAGCTATGGGAGCGTGCGCTGGCGCCGATGGGCCTGGCGTTGCTGAGCAAGGTGGTGCATCACGCGCGCCTGCACGGCGTCGTTCCGGCCAATACGCAGGATCAGCGCTTTGCCACCAAAGCACCGATGATCCGCAAATCCGTGGTGCTGACCGAAGAAGCCAGTCCGGCCATCATCTCGCTGATCGTCTCCATCGTCGGCGCCGACCGGCACGGCATCGTCAGCTTGCTGGCCGATCGCGCGCAACGCTTCGGCGCCAATTGGGCGGCCAGCCGCATGACGCGATTGGCCAGTGAATTTGCCGGCACCGTGCATTTCGAAGTGCCGCGCGAAAACGTGGATGCGCTGGAGGCTTCGTTGCGTCAACTGGAATCGACCGGCTTGCAAGTGGTGATCGCCAGAAGCGACGGCGCCACCGTGCCGGCTTCGTTGCGCAGCGTCGAGCTGGAACTGGTCGGCGACGATCGGGTCGGCATTGTCAGCAATCTGACCAAGATATTGGCCGAGCGCAATATCAGCATCGAAAGCATTCATACCGAGATCGTCCGCAGCGGCATTTCCGGCAAGCAGATTTTCCGGATCGGCGCGCATCTGCTGGTGCCGGCCGCGCTGTCGATCGATGCGCTGCGGCTGGAATTAGGCACGTTGGCCCATGAGTTGATGGTCGACATCGCTTTGGGCGAGCGGCAGGCCGCCGAGCCGGTTAAAGGGTACGTTAAGATTTAAAACCAGATTTAAAAACAAAGATCGCGCATCGATATTATTCATGCCGATCATTTAATTATCAGTGGAGACGAACTTGCCAAGCCTACTATCCAACGTCGATCCGGACGGATTGCTGGAATACTCGGTGGTCTATACCGACCGCGCGGTAAACCATATGTCGAACGCCTTTCAAGGCGTGATGAAAGACATTTCCAAAACATTAAAACAAGTCTACAAGGCGCACTCGGCAATTGTCGTTCCGGGCAGCGGCACCTTCGGCATGGAAGCGGTGGCGCGGCAGTTCGCGACCGGCAAGCGCTGCCTGGTGATTCGCAACGGCTGGTTCAGCTATCGCTGGACCCAGATTTTCGACATGTGCAGCATTCCCGCCAGCTCGGTGGTGCTCAAGGCGCGTCGGGTGGACGACGGCAAGCAAGCCGCCTTTGCACCGCCGCCGATCGAAGAAGTGATTGCAGCGATCAAGGCCGATAAACCTGAGGTGGTGTTTGCGCCGCACGTCGAGACCGCATCCGGGATCATGCTACCCGATGGTTATATGCGCAAGATCGCCGATGCCGTGCATGCCGAAGGCGGCCTGTTCGTCCTGGATTGCATTGCTTCCGGCACCATCTGGGTCGACATGCAGGCGACCGGCGTGGATGTGTTGATCAGCGCACCGCAAAAAGGCTGGAGCGCTTCGCCATGTTGCGCGCTGGTGATGTTGAGCGCTCTTGCACGCGAGAAGATCGATGCCACTACCAGCACCAGTTTTGCCTGCGATTTGCGCAAGTGGCTGCAAATCATGGAAGCCTATGAACAAGGCGGCTTTGCGTATCACGCCACGATGCCCACCGACGCCCTCACCGGCCTGCGCAACGTCATGCTGGAAACGGCGGCTTACGGTTTCGATAAGGTCAAAGCGGAGCAGCAGGAATTGGGCGACCGGGTGCGCGCATTGCTGGTCGAGAAAGGTTTCAAGAGCGTTGCCGCCGAAGGCTTCAAGTCGCCGGGCGTGATCGTCAGTTATACCGATGACGACGCCATGCAGTCGGCCAAAAAGTTTACCGAAGCCGGCATGCAGGTCGGCGCCGGCGTGCCGTTGCAATGCGATGAACCGGCCGATTTCAAAACCTTCCGCATCGGGTTGTTCGGTCTGGACAAGCTGCACAATATCGAACGGACTGTTAGCAGCTTGGCGAAGGTTTTGGCTAAGTTAGGGTAGATCGCGGATGCTTGCCTGATCCAGCAAGCATCGCTTCAACTGCCGCGATAAGTCGAATACGCCCACGGCGACACCACCAGCGGCACGTGATAGCTCTGCGTGGCGTCGGCAATGCCGAATGCCAGCACCACTTCATCGACAAAGCGCGGCGCCGGCAGATCCACGCCCTGCGCCGCGAAATAATCGCCTGCCGCAAACACCAACTGATAGCGGCCTGCCTTCATTTCATCGCCTTGCAGCAAAGGGGCATCGCAACGGCCGTCCTGATTGGTCACGGCATTTTTCAGCAGCGTTCTCGCATCGCCCTCAATCGCGTACAACGCCACCTTGACGCCGGCGCCCGGCTTGCCTTGCGTGATATCCAATACATGCGTACTGAGCTTGCCCATTATTGCTCCATCTAAAAAAATTTGATTTCACCATCACGCCGCCATACCGCCAATACTACCGCCTGAATCCGATTCAGGACATTGGCGCAAATGGTATACCCATACGATCTGATCTATATACGATCGCGCTTATAACAACCATGATTTCCAAAGACATAATTCGACCATCATAAAAACGATGGCTGGAGACATGAATAACAGTGCGACTTATCCGCGCGATCTGGTCGGCTACGGCCGCGTGCCGCCGCATGCGCAATGGCCGGGGCAAGCGCGCATCGCCGTGCAATTCGTCCTCAATTATGAAGAAGGCGCAGAAAATTGCGTCCTGGACGGCGACGCCGGCTCGGAAACCGCGTTATCCGAAATCGTCGGCGCGCAGAGCTTTTCCGCCCGGCACATGAGCATGGAATCGCTTTACGAATACGGTTCGCGGGCCGGCTTGTGGCGCCTGCTGCGCATGTTCGAAGAGCGCAAATTGCCGCTGACCATCTTCGCCGTATCGCGGGCATTGCAGCGCAATCCGGAAGCCGTGGCCGCCTTCCGGCAACTCGGCCATGAAATCGCCTGCCACGGCTTGCGCTGGATCAGTTACCAGAACATCGACGAAGCGACCGAGCGCCGGCATATTGCCGAAGCGGTCGGCATCATTAAAGACCTCACCGGCAGCGCGCCGCTGGGCTGGTACACCGGCCGAGATTCGCCGAACACGCGCCGGCTGGTGGCCGAACATGGCGGTTTCAGCTATAACGCCGACAGCTATGCCGACGACCTGCCCTATTGGGAGATGGTGCCGGGAGCAGTGCCGGGAACGGCCGCCGGAACACCCCAACTGATCGTGCCCTACACCCTGGACACCAACGATATGCGCTTTGCCACGCCGCAGGGATTCAACTCCGGCACGCAGTTCTTCGACTACCTGAAAGATGCCTTCGACGTCTTGTATCGCGAGGGCGATCCGCTGGGCATGAACCGTCCGAAAATGCTGTCGATAGGCCTGCACTGCCGGCTGGCCGGGCGTCCCGCGCGCGCCGCTGCGCTGGCGCGTTTTCTGGACCATATACAACAACGCTACGACAAGGTCTGGATCACCCGCCGTATCGATATCGCCACGCATTGGCGCGCCACGCATCCGTTCGAGGCGCGTTAGCCCCACCTTTTTCAATCGACGTGGAGAATCCACGAACCACCATAAACATCCGTATAAATCGGAGGAGACACCATGCAGAAAAATTCGCACGCAATCGGGACGATTAAAAAATCGGCTGCGCTAAGCACCTTGCTGGCCATGACGGCACTGGGCGCAATGCAAGCGGCCACCGCCGCCGACTGGAGCGACGATTCGATCGGCTACCGCTACGGCACTCATTTTGCCGAACCGTTCGTCAACGGCGACATCAGCAAGAACATCGTCAACTTCACGCACGCCAGCGGTTACAAATACGGCACCAATTATCTGAATGTCGATTTTTTGATGTCGAACAGCGTCGACCACGATGCGCAGGAAGCCTACCTCCTGTATCGCAATACGCTGGACTTCGGCAAGATCTTCAACACAGACTTCAAATACGGCCCGGTCAAAGACCTCGGCTTTACGCTCGGTTTCGATATCAATACCAAAAACGATCCCGGCTACGGCTCCAAAAAACGCATGCTGGTGGCTGGTCCGACGCTGATGCTGGACGTGCCCGGCTTCCTCAATGTCAGTCTGCTGGCGCTGCAGGAAAGCAACGAGCCCGTCGGCATCAGCAGCCGCTACACCTATCGCACGCATCCGATGCTGAACCTGGCCTGGGGCATTCCAATCGGTTCTTCATGGTCGTTTGAAGGTTACTTCAACTTCATCGCGGCCAAAGGCATCGATGAATTCGGCAACGGCACCGCGCCCGAAACCAACTTCGACGGCCAGATCATGTACGACCTCGGCACTGCGCTCGGCATGGGCAAGAACACCTTCCGCGTCGGCCTGGAATATCAATACTGGCGCAACAAGTTCGGTAATCCGTCCAGCGTGCCGGGCTCGTTGGCGAAAACACCGATGGTGCGAGCCGAGTACCACTTCTAAAGCTTTAGAAAACAAAAAATCCCGGATGCCATTTACGGCATCCGGGATTTTTTAATGAAACGACTTAAGCGAATTAAACGAAATCGCCAATCCGCTCAATTACCGCATTGCGCACCGAACCGGTAGTAACAAACGATTGCGCCATCAGGATATCGTTGTGAAACCAGCGGTCGCCATCCAGGCAGGCCGGAATCTGTCTGCGGATTTCATCATAAGCCGCCTGCGTTCCCTGCCCCAGCACAAACGGTTGCAACAGCTCCTCTGTCATGGTCAGCGCCTGCGCCGCCAGCAGCATTTCCACGCCGATGATGTATTGCGTATTGGCCACCACGGTCGCGGCCTTGCGCGCGCACCAGGTCGAATTCGACACATGATCTTCGCTATTGCCCTTGGATGGGATACTGTCGACGCTGCCCGGCATGCACAGCGTCCGGTTTTCCATCACCAGCGAACTGAGCGAACATTGCACCACCGGATAACCGGTATTCACGCCGCGCACGCCCGACATCAGATTGCGCGGCAAACCCCACGACAAAGTCGGATCGATCAAACGCGCCACGCGCCGTTCGCAGATGCTGCCCAGATCGGCTACCGCAATGGCCAGCATATCCATCGCCTGCGCCAGATACTGGCCGTGGAAATTGCCGCCGGAAATGATTTCGAAGCCGCCTTCGTCCTTGCCGAAAATCAGCGGATTGTCGGTCGCCGAATTGATTTCGGTGCCGACGATGGTATCGATGTAATCGAGCGCATCGAACACCGGGCCGTACACCTGCGGCGCGCAACGCAATGAATACACATCCTGGATGCGCGCCGTGTATGGAATATCGTTGCGCCGCAATTCATCCGGCAACTGCACCGCGCGCGCTTCGTGCGTGGTGCGCGTCGATCCTTTGAGCAGGCCGCGCACCACGGCTGCCGTCTTGATCTGGCCGGCATGCGGACGGGCCTGTTGAATCCGATGATCGAACGCCGACATTTCGGCGCGCATGGCTTCCAGCGTCAGGCCCAAAGACAGGCAGGCGTCGCTCAGCAAATGACGCGCATCGTGCGCCGCCAATACCGCCACAGCCAGCGAAACGGTGCAGCCGTTGATCAGCGCCGAGGCATCCTTGGCCTTCAGATCGAAGGTAACCGACCCAATGCCGGCTTGGGTAATCGCGTGCGGCGCCGACATGCGCCGCCCCTGATACATCACTTCGGCTTCTTCGAAACCGGCAATCGCCGCCGCCAGATACGCCAGCGGCGCCAGATCGCCGGATGCCCCGACCGATCCTTTTTGCGGCATGACCGGATGAATGCCGGCATTGATGAACGCCAGCAGACGGTCGACCACTTCCACCCGCGGCGCGGAATAATTGCTGGCGAAGGCATTGGCCCGCAACAGCATCGTGGCGCGGCTCACTTCTTCGGAAAACGGTTCGCCGATGCCGCCGCTATGCGCCTTGATCAGTTGCGTTTGAAACAGTTCGATATGTTCGACTTTGATGCGCGTATCCTTCAACAGGCCGACGCCGGTATTGAAGCTGTACATCATCGGCGCTTCGTCATGCATCCAGGTCGCCTCGATATAGTCGCGGCTTTCCTTGAGTGCTGCGCGCGACGATTCGGCCAGCACAACCTTCAGGTAAGGCGCGCGCGCCACGTCGATGACTTGCTGCGCGGTCAGGGTAAATCCGTCCAGGGTAACTGTGTTCATTGCGATTCCTTGTTATTCGTATGTGGCATGGACGCGGTATTTCGCTGTGTTTTCTCCGTGTCTTCGCCGTGCTTTATTTCGCGCCGGCTTCGAACCAGTTGCCGATCAGCGTACGTTCTTCCGGGGTCATCTGTGTCAGGTTTGCCAAAGGCATATCCTTGGTCTGCACCGCACGCTGGTAAATTTTCGCTGCATGCTGGCGGATCAGATCGGGCGTCTGCAGCATCAGTCCGGCGGGCGCGGTGGCAAACCCGGGTTGCGTCGGCTTATCGGAATGGCACTCGGCGCAACGCTGCATGATGACCGCCTGAACCTGGGTGAAATCGGCAGCACCGGCGGCTGCGGTGGTCACCGTTGCCGCAGAAGCAGACGCCATGGCAGGCATACCCTCGGCAGCGGCTGCTTCCGGCTTCGGCGCCGGCCGCGGCGCAATGGCGATCGCCACCGCCAACAGCAAAGCCACGCCGACGACCGGATAGCCGATAGACACCTTGCCTGCATGACGCAAATTGAAAAAGTGGCGGATCAACACGCCGGCAGCCATGATTGCCGCCAGAATCAGCCAGTTATACGAATGCGCATAAGTCATCGCGTAGTGATTGCTGATCATGATGAAGAGCACTGGCAGCGTGAAATAATTGTTATGCACGCTGCGCTGCTTGCCCCTCTTGCCGTAAATCGGATCGGGCGCTTTGCCGGCTTTCATGGCCTCGACCAATTTACGCTGGCCGGGAATGATCACCATCAATACGTTGCCGACCATGATGGTGCCGATCATCGCGCCGACATGGATATAGGCGGCGCGGCCGCTGAGCAGATGGGTCAGCACAAATGCCGCGCCGACGATAAAACAGAACATCACGATGCCGAGCAAACCGTCGCGCTTGCCCAACGGCGAACGGCACAGCAGATCGTAGACCGTCCAGCCGATGAGCAATGTGCCCAGGCCGACGGCCACCGATTGTCCCGCGCTCAGATCGGCGACCGACTTATCGACCATCATCGCGGACGCATTGAAATAATAGACAATGAACAGCATCGCAAAGCCGCTGATCCAAGTGGCGTAGGCCTCCCATTTGAACCAGTGCAGTTCCTCCGGCAATTCGCCGGGCGCCACCAGATATTTTTGCGGATTGTAAAAACCGCCGCCATGCACTGCCCATAATTCGCCGGATACGCCTTTATTGGCCAGCTCACTGCCGGGCTTGGGCGGCCGGATCGAATTATCCAGCCAGACGAAATAGAACGAAGCGCCGATCCATGCAATCCCGGTAATCAAGTGCAGCCAGCGCACCAAAAGATTGAGCCAATCGACGCCGTACGAAACCAGCAATGCTTCCATGTCTTCCCCCACGTTTAAATCATCTTGAAGGAAGATAAACGTGTTGGGCTGTTAAAACATGGTTACCAGCTTATATTTGACATATTCCAATCGATATACAACAATGCGCTACAAATGTGAGACGCTCGCCGATCTTTCTTCTTCCTACCCGGAGACATCACCATGTCCAGGCTGCCGGAACATCTCGATATCCACCTGATACGCATTCTTTATCTGCTTTTATGCGAAAAGAACGTCACACGTGTCGCGCTTAAGCTGAATCAGCCGCAGCCGTCGATTTCCGCATCCCTGCGCAAATTACGCGAACTGACCGGCGATCCCCTGCTGGTACGCGGCGCGCGCGGCATGGTGCCGACCGAGCACGGCGAAAGCCTGCTCAAGACAGCCAAGCGCATCCTGGACGAAACCGAGCGTCTGTTCATGCAAAAGACCGCGTTCGTGCCCAAGGAAGAAGAGCGTACCTTCCACATCGCCGCGCCGGACTACATGAACACGCCGTTTTTTGTGGAAGTGATTGCAAGGCTGCGCCGGGAATCGCCGAAAAGCCGCATCGTGATTCACGCGCTCGGACCGGAAACGGATTACGTCAAGCTGCTATCGGACGGCGATCTGGATCTGGTTATCGCCAACTGGGACGAACCGCCGCAACATCTCCATTTATCGAAACTGTTCGATGACCCCATCGTCTGCCTGATGCGTTCGGACAATGCCTATGCCAAACGCACCGGCAAAGACGACATGCGCATAGAGGATTATCTGAGCCTGCCCCACGCCGCGCCGTCGCAGATACTGCCCGGCTATCACGGCACCATCGACACTTTCCTGGAAAAACAGAATCTGCATCGCAACGTGGTGGTCGAATCGGCGCATTTCCGCATGCTGCCCTATATGATTGCCGAGACCGATCTGGTGCTCAGCGCCGGCGAGCAATTCGCCCGTTTCTACGAAAAAATACTGCCGCTGAAAAGCTACACCGTGCCGATCAAAATCCCGCCGCTGCGCTTTTATCAGCTATGGCACGAGCGCGTGCACCAGGCCACCGAACACAAATGGCTGCGCGCCCAGGTCAGCGCCGCTGCAAAAATGCTGTCGATTTAGATTCGACCCAGGCAAGGCAACTCCCGCGCAGACACCGGCATCCATTGAAAATGCCGGAAAAACATATATCGAAATACAGCAATCGACTATAGCGTTAGGAATATATCGCGCCTGACTATTTAACTTAGTATCCGGCCATAGACTGCACACCGGCAGCCTCACCCAGTAAAAAAATCATGACCACATTGACCCAACTGAACCAATGCGACAGCCAGGCCTTCGTCACCAGCCTGGCCGGCATCTATGAACACTCGCCATGGATACCGGAACGCGCCGCAGCCCTACGCCCCTTCAGCAATCTGACGGCGTTAAAACAGGCAATGCAGCAAGTGGTCGGCGACGCCAATCGGCAAGAGCAATTCGACTTGATCCGCGCCCACCCGGAACTGGCGGGCAAAGCGGCGATTGCCGGTGAACTGACCGAAGAATCCACCGGCGAACAAGCCAAGGCCGGACTCCACCTGTGCAGCCAGGAAGAATTCGCCCAACTGCAAAAACTCAATGCCGGCTACAACGCCAAATTCGGCTTCCCCTTCATCCTGGCCGTCAAAGGCGCCACCGGACAAGGCCTCACGCGCGCCGCCATCATCGCGACCTTCGCCCGCCGCCTGCGCCACCAGCCCGACCAGGAATTCCACGAAGCGCTGCGCCAGATCCACCGCATCGCAGAACTCCGGCTCAACGATCTGCTCGGCCACACACCTCTGCTCGGCCAGGCCGTCATGGCCTGGACCGAAGAAATCGCTGCTCACAGCGACGACGAAACCGGCCTCACCTGCACCTACATGAGCCGGGCCCACCGCCGCACCGCCGACACACTGGCGCAATGGATGAGCGAAGCCGGCATGCACGTCCACATCGACGCCGTCGGCAACGTGGTCGGCCGCTATCTTTCCACCGACCCCAGCGCCAAAACCCTGCTGACCGGATCGCACTACGACACCGTGCGCAACGGCGGAAAATACGACGGCCGCGAAGGCATCCTGCTGCCGATCGCCATCGTCAAACATCTGCATGAACGCGGCGAGACATTACCCTTCCATTTCGAAATCATCGGCTTCTCCGAAGAAGAAGGCGTGCGCTTCAAAAGCACCTTCCTCGGCAGCAGCGCCGTCACCGGCCAATTCGACCGGGACTGGCTCGACATCCAGGATCGCGACGGCATCAGCATGCGCGAAGCGCTGATCGAGGCCGGCCACGACATCAACGCCATCGGCAGCGTCAAGCGCGATCCAAAAGACCTGCTCGGCTACGTCGAAGTCCATATCGAGCAAGGACCGGTGCTGTTACAGCACAACCTGCCGGTCGGCATCGTTACCTCGATCGCCGGTAGCTCGCGCTATGTGGTCGAACTCAAAGGCGTTGCCAGCCATGCCGGCACCACCCCGATGACCATGCGCCAGGACGCTGCTGCGGCCGCCGCAGAAATCCAGTTGTATATCGAACAGCGCTGCAGCCAAAACCAGGAAGCCTCGCTGGTCGGCACCGTGGGGCAACTGCAGGTACCGAACGGTTCGGCCAATGTGATCCCAGGCGCCTGCGTCTTCTCGATGGACATCCGCGCCGCGCGCGACGACGTGCGCGATGCCGCCGTGGCCGATATCCTGCAGCAAATAAAAGAAATCTGCCGGCGCCGCAGGATCGACGCCGAGATTGAAAATACCGTCTCCGCGCCCGCGGCACCCTGCGCGCCGTGGCTGATGCGGCAACTATCCGCAGCCACCGAGCGCGCCGGCGTGACGCCGTTCGCACTCGCCTCCGGCGCCGGCCACGACGCCATGGCCATCGCCAAAATGACCGACGTCGCCATGTTGTTTACCCGATGCGGCAACGGCGGCATCAGCCACAGCCCGCTGGAAACCATGACCGCCGACGATGCCGAAATATCGGCGCAGATATTGCTGGATTTCTTGCGTAACTTTACGCCGCACGGAGCATAACGCTTAAAAAAATAACGCTAAATACATGACGCCCAATACGTGATGCATAACACGTAAAGCCTCATCACAGAGGGAGACAAAATGAACGCAGCCAATATAAAAATAAGTTCGCGCCTGGCCATCGGCTTCGGCATCGTGATCGTTTCGCTGATCGCTATCACCTACCTCAGCGATACGCAGGTCAGGCGCTTGAATGGCAGCATTAATCAAATCGTTAACGACCGCTATCCGAAAACGGTGCTGGCCAATTCGATCCAGATCCAGGTCAACAAAATCGCGCTCGACCTGCGCGACATTATTCTTTCCAGCGATCCGGAAAAGGTAAAAAAGCTGGTTGCCGACGCCACCGCGGCCGATCAGAAAATGAACGCCGAATTCAGCCGGGCGGCATCGATCGCCCGCACCGAACAGGATAAACACTTCGTCAACGACGCCATCGCCGCGCGCGACAACTATCTGCCGGCCCGCGACGCCCTGATGAAACTCGCGGTGGACGGCAAAGCCGATGAAGCCAAAAGCTATCTGGAAACCCAATTCATGCCGGTGCAAATCAACTACTTCATCGCGCTCGACGCCATGTTCGATTATCAAGGCGGCCTGATGACTAGCGCCGGCGAAGCAGCCGGCCACGACTCCCAAAGCGCACGTCTGATCATTGCACTGCTGGCATCCTTCACCGTCATCTTCTCGGCCATCGTCGCAGTGCTGGTGTCGCGCGGCATCACCATTCCGCTCAACGAAGCGGTGGGAGTTGCGCAACGCGTGGCCGACGGCGACCTGACCACCAAAGTCGATATCAAATCCACCAATGAAATCGGTGAACTGATGACGGCGCTGAAACTGATGAACGGCAATCTGTTCGACATCGTCAGCCAGGTGCGCAGCGGCACCGATACCATCGCCCACGCTTCCGGCGAAATCGCCAGCGGCAATATGGACCTGTCGTCGCGCACCGAACAACAAGCCGGCTCGCTGGAAGAAACTGCATCATCGATGGAACAACTGACCGCCACCGTCAAACAGAATGCGGACAACGCGCGCCAGGCCAATCAGCTGGCTGTATCGGCTTCGGAAGTCGCAGTCGAAGGCGGCAGCGTGGTCGGCAAAGTGGTCGATACCATGGGGTCCATCAATGCGTCGTCACGGAAGATTGTCGACATCATCAGCGTCATCGACGGCATCGCATTCCAGACCAATATCCTGGCCTTGAACGCTGCCGTGGAAGCGGCGCGTGCAGGTGAACAAGGACGCGGCTTTGCGGTGGTCGCTTCCGAAGTGCGCAGCCTGGCGCAACGTTCGGCCTCGGCCGCGAAGGAAATCAAATTGCTGATCGACGACTCGGTCGAAAAAGTGGACAACGGCAGCAAGCTGGTGGAACAGGCCGGCATCACCATGAATGCCGTAGTCGACAGCGTGCGCCGCGTGACCGATATCGTCGCCGAAATCAGCAGCGCCAGCGCCGAGCAAAGCCAGGGCATCGATGAAATCGGCCGGGCCATTACGCATATCGATGAAACCACGCAACAGAACGCCGCGCTGGTAGAACAGGCCGCCGCGGCCGCCCAATCCTTGCAGGATCAGGCGGCGCGGTTAATGCAGGTAGTGCGCGTATTCAAGCTGGACAGTACAGTAAATCAATCGGCCCAGACTTCCGCTAACCGCAGCAGATTAGTGCTGCCGGGCTGACCGAACGGCACGCCGGCGGTGATCGCGAGCTGATCGCCGACCTTGGCAAAGCCTTCGCGCAATGCGATCTTGCAGGCTGCCGATACCAATTCGCTTTCCGCATAGACCTGATCGCTGATGGTCGAATGCACACCCCACACCACCGCCAAGCGGCGCGCAGTACTCACATGCGGCGTGATGCTGAGAATCGGCGCCATCGGCCTTTCACGCGCAGCGCGCAGACTGGTATGGCCGGAACTGGTATAGGTCACGGTCGCCGCCGCGCCGATGATTTGCGTCACGCTGCGCAAGGCCGCACAGATGGCGTCGGCGCGATTCGGGCGCGGCAATTCCTGCTGCGCATCGACCAGTTTGCGATACAGCGGATCGCTTTCGACTTCGGCAATAATGCGATCCATCATGGCAATCGCCTGCACCGGATAAGCCCCGCTGGCCGATTCGGCCGACAACATGACGGCGTCCGAGCCTTCGTAGATCGCACTGGCGACATCCGATACTTCGGCGCGGGTCGGCACCGGGCTGGAGATCATCGATTCCAGCATCTGCGTGGCGATCACGGTCGGTTTTCCTAACTGGCGGCAGACACGCAAGATACGTTTTTGCAAACCAGGCACGCATTCGGGCGGCATTTCCACGCCCAGATCGCCGCGCGCCACCATGATGGCATCGGAAACTTCCACAATCGATTCCAGGCTATCCATCGCGGCCGGCTTTTCCAGCTTGGACATGATCAAGGCGCGATCACCGATGATTTCACGCGCTTCCATTACATCTTCCGGACGCTGCACGAACGACAGCGCAACCCAATCCACGCCCAGCTCCAATGCAAATGCCAGATCGCGTTTGTCTTTTTCGGTCAATGCCGGAATCGGCAACACCGCGTCCGGCACATTCACGCCCTTGCGGTCGGACAGGCTGCCGCTGTTAACCACTTGCGTGCGGATACTTTTGCCATCGCTGGCAAGGACTTTCAGGCGCACTTTGCCGTCATCCAGCAGCAAGGATTGCCCGGCGGCGATGACTTCAAACAATTCCGGATGCGGCAGGCAGACGCGATTGATGTCGCCCGGCACTTCATTGCGATCCAGCGTGAATTCCTGGCTGGCCTGCAGCATGATCCGGCCTTCGGCAAACGGCCCGATACGCAGCTTCGGCCCCTGTAGGTCGGCCAGAATGGCGATCGGACGGCCGACCTGCTTTTCCACATCGCGCACGATGCGGTGACGTTCCGCATGATCGGCGTGGCTGCCGTGGCTGAAATTGAAACGGAAAACGTCCGCCCCTGCTTCGAACAGCGCCAGAATCATTTCGCGGCTGGCGCTGGCCGGTCCGAGAGTGGCTAAAATTTTTGCTTTACGCTGACGTCGCATGATGTGCTTTCTTGAATGTCCGGAATACGTCGATGGGCGGCGCGGCGGGCTGTCTCCAAAAAGGAAGGAAGCACCCCGCCGGCCGTGCTACAGAATCAGAATGGCGCGGAAGTCGTTGACATTGGTGCGGGTCGGGCCGCTGACGACCAGATCGTCGAGCGCGCTGAAAAAACCGTAGCCGTCGTTGTTTTCCAGCATCGCCCTGGAGTTCAAGCCCTGTGCTTTGGCGCGCGAAACGGAATCGGGTTGATAGATCGCGCCGGCGTTATCTTCGGAGCCGTCGATGCCGTCGGTATCGCAGGCGATGGCGTGTACGCCCTCGGTGCCGTCCAGCGCCAGCGCCAGGCTCAGCAGGAACTCGGCATTGCGTCCGCCGCGGCCGTTGCCGCGCACCGTCACCGTGGTTTCGCCGCCGGAAATCAATACGCAGCCTTTGTCGAAGGGTTGTCCGCGCCGGGCGATCTGGCGCGCGATGGCGGCGTGCGCCAAACCGATGTCGCGTGCTTCGCCTTCCATGTCGTCGGACAAGATATGCGGTGTGATGCCGGCCGCCCGCGCGCGTTCGGCGGCGGCCTGCAAGGCGTGCTGCGCAGTGGCGATGACGTGATGTTCGTTGCGGGCAAGGCGCGCATCGCCGGGCTTGGGCGTTTCGCTTTCGGCGCATTCCAGATGCCGGCGCACTGTTTCAGGAATGGCAATGTCGTATTTTTGCAATACCGCCAGCGCCTGTTCACGCGTGGTGGGGTCCGCCAATGTGGGACCGCTGGCGATCACGCCGGGATCGTCGCCGGGAATATCGGAAATCATCAACGTAATCACGTGTGCCGGCGCGCAGGCCAGCGCCAGGCGCCCGCCCTTGATTGCGGACAAATGCTTGCGTACGCAATTCATTTCAAAAATGGTGGCCCCGCTCTTGAGCAAGGCTTTATTGATGGCCTGTTTCTGCTCCAGCGTGATGCCCTCGGCCGGCAAAGCCAGCAAGGCCGAACCGCCGCCGGAAATTAGGCACAGCACCAGATCGTCTTCGGTCAGCCCCTGCACCATCTGCAGCATGCGCGCGGCAGCGGCGCGCCCGGCTTCATCGGGCACCGGATGCGATGCTTCGACCACGTCGATACGTGAACAGTCGGCGCCATGGCCGTAACGCGTGACCACCAGCCCCGACAGCGGGCCGCGCCAATGCTGTTCAACCGCCTGCGCCATCGCTGCAGCGCCTTTGCCGGCGCCGATGACCAGCGTTCTTCCTGTTTTCGGTTGCGGCGGCAGATAGGCGGCCAGCGATTTTTCGGCACTGACGGCGGCAACGGCGCTGCCGTACAGATCCAGTAGAAATTGACGCGGATTGGCTAACATGGACATCCCAATAAAGTGGCAAAAACGGGAAACACGCCCTTGGCCGCTGTAAAACCCGGCCGGGCTGCCGTTCCGGTCGCCGTTCTAATTTGACGCTGATGCTATAGCCAACGATATCGCTTGATAAGAAGACAAAAAATCGGTTGATTACTTACTAAAAATATTGAATCGCCCAAAAACAGGCATCTCGGGGCAAAGCAGGTGCCGCTCATTCAGATATCTCCTACTATCTAATAGTAGCTACCATCTATTCTTAACCAAATATAGGAATATACCGATAACCATATAGTGAATATTCCATCGTGGTTACGTCGTACAGCCGAATTTAGCGGACAGTAGCGACGCTGGAATCAATCTGCAATACAAAACCAAAAGAAAATACACGGAGACAACGCAATGACCTTCCTCGACAAATATTTCAAGCTCACCGAAAACGGCACCACGGTCCGTATCGAGTTGCTTGCCGGCCTGACCACCTTCCTGACGATGGTCTACATCATCTTCGTGAACCCCTCGATCCTGGGGGATGCCGGGCTTCCCAAAGATGCCGTATTCGTCGCTACTTGCGTGGCCGCCGCGATCGGTACGCTGATCATGGGCCTGTACGCCAACTACCCGATCGGCCTTGCCCCGGGCATGGGCCTGAATGCCTATTTTGCCTATGCCGTCGTCAAGGGCATGGGCTTTCCGTGGCAAGCTGCGCTGGGTGCGGTGTTCATTTCCGGCTGCCTGTTTCTATTGGTCAGCCTGTTTCGCCTGCGTGAATTGATCGTCAACAGCATTCCGGCCTCGCTACGCAATGCGATACCGGCCGGCATCGGTCTGTTCCTGGCGATTATCTCGCTCAAGAACGCCGGCATCATCGCTGCCAATCCGGATACTTTCGTGACCATGGGTAATCTGCACCAGCCCGCCGCGGTGCTGGCCATCATCGGCTTCCTGACCATCGTGGTGCTCGACAAACTGCGTGTCAAAGGTGCTTTGCTGATCGGCATTCTGGGCGTGACGGTTTTGAGTTTCATCTTCGGCGGCAATCACTTTACCGGTATCTTCTCGTTGCCGCCGTCGATCTCGCCGACCTTGTTCAAGCTGGATATCCGCGGCGCCGTTTCGATGGGCCTGCTCAATGTGGTACTGGTATTTTTCCTGGTTGAGTTGTTCGACGCGACCGGTACCCTGATGGGCGTCGCACAACGTGCCGGTCTGGTGAAGAACGGCAAGATCGAACGCCTGAACAAAGCGCTGCTGGCAGACAGCACCGCCATCGTCGCCGGCTCTTTCCTCGGCACTTCCAGCACCACCGCGTATATCGAAAGCGCTGCCGGCGTACAGGCCGGCGGACGCACCGGCCTGACCGCGGTCGCTATCGCCGTGCTGTTCCTGCTGTGCCTGTTTGTCGCGCCGCTGGCCGGTGTTGTGCCTGGTTATGCCACGGCGCCGGCCCTGTTCTTCGTAGCCTGCCTGATGGTGCGCGAACTGATGCACATCGATTGGGAAGACACGACCGAATGCGTGCCGGCCGTCATCACCGCGTTGATCATGCCGTTCACGTATTCGATTGCCAACGGCCTGGCGTTCGGTTTCATCAGCTACGCAGCGTTGAAATTGCTGACCGGCCGGTTCAGGGAAGTATCGTTGGTGATCTGGGTGGTCGCCGCGATTTTCCTATTCAAGCTGATTTATCTGGGCGCCTGAATCTGGGCTCCCGATTCCGACCCTTGACTACAAACCCATACCACCAACACAGCAGAAAACATCATGTCCGAACCGATTCGCTTCTATCATCGCGGCGCCGTCCATCAGGCGACCGGTCAATCGACTACCCGCACCGTTTTGCAATATCTGCGGGAAGATTTGCATTGCACCGGCACCAAGGAAGGCTGCGCCGAGGGCGATTGCGGCGCATGCACGGTGGTCATCGGTGAATTGCAGGGCGACCATCTGGAACTGAAGACGGTCAATTCCTGCATTCAGTTCTTGCCCACGCTGGACAGCAAAGCGCTATTCACCGTCGAAGACCTGAAACAGAGCGATGGTTGCCTGCATCCGGTGCAGCAGGCGATGGTCGAATGCCACGGCTCGCAATGCGGCTTTTGCACGCCGGGCTTCGTGATGTCGCTGTGGGGCCTGTATTTGAAAGACGGAGAGACTCGGGCGCAACAACCACACCAGCAACCAAGCGCCAGACAGATCGACGACGCCTTGTCCGGCAATTTGTGCCGCTGCACCGGCTACCGTCCGATTATCGACGCCGCGCGCCGCATGGGCGAACTGCCCAGGGTGGCGTTCGACCGCAGCGCCGTGGAGGAAGCCTTGCGCGGAATGCAGCGCGACATGCCGCTCAGCGTCACGCACGAAGGACGCACCTTCCATGCGCCGCAAACGCTGGAACAATTTGCGCAACTGCGCAGCGAATTGCCGAAGGCCCGCATTCTGGCCGGCTCCACCGACATCGGCCTGTGGGTGACCAAACATATGCGCGATCTCGGCGACATCATTTATCTCGGCCAGATCGATGCATTGAAGCAGATCGTCGAACAAGACGGCTGGCTGAAAATCGGCGCCGGCGTCACGCTGGAAACAGCCTACGCGACAGCAGCCGCGCACTATCCGGAAGCGCTGGACGAAGTATGGCAACGCTTCGCTTCGATGCCGGTGCGCAATGCCGGCACACTGGGCGGCAATGTCGCCAACGGCTCGCCGATCGGCGATTCGATGCCATGGCTGATCGCGCTCGGCGCCGAAATCGTCCTGCGCAGCATCGCGGGCGAACGCACGATGTTGCTGGAAGATTTTTATATCGCCTATCAAAAATCGGCATTGCAGCCGGATGAGTTCGTGCAGGCAGTGCGGATACCGCTACCGCAGGCGCAGCCGGGCATCGTATTCCGCAGCTACAAATTATCCAAGCGCTTCGATCAGGATATCTCGGCTGTTTTCGCGGCATTCGCGTTCAAGCTGAACGACGGCCAGGTAGCCGACGCACGCATGGCTTTCGGCGGCATGGCCGCCACGCCGAAGCGCGCCGCATTGGCCGAGGCAGCCCTGAACGGCAAGACATGGAGTGAAGCAAACGTGCGCGCAGCGATGGCTGCACTGGCGCAGGACTTCGCCCCCTTGTCGGATATGCGCGCCTCTTCGGCCTACCGCATGAAAACGGCACAGAATTTGCTCTATCGCTATTGGCTGGAAACGCGTGCCGATGCGCCGCTGGCGACCTCTTCGCTGCGCGCATTTTCACTCAAGGCCGAGGCAAGCCCGGTTGTTGTGGAACAGGAGAGTTGATGAACAAACAAACCGAAAAATTCATGACCGGCGAAATCAAGGCAGCCGCAGCAACAGCAGCCTGGCGCGAAGTCGGCAAACCGCATCCGCACGAGTCGGCCGTTCTGCATGTGACCGGCGAAGCAACTTATACCGACGACATCGTCGAACTGCAAGGCACTTTGCACGCCGCGCTGGGACTGTCTCAAAAGGCGCACGCCCGTCTGCTCGGCATGGATCTGAGCAAAGTCAAGGCAGCGCCCGGCGTGATCGCCGTCTACACTGCCGCCGATATTCCCGGCCATAACCAATGCGGCGCCATCATCAAGGATGAACCGGTGCTGGCTGAAGATCTGGTGCAATACATTGGTCATCCGATTTTTCTGGTGGTTGCCGACAGCCACGATGCCGCCCGCCGCGCCGCGCGCCTGGGCGTGATCGATTATGAAGAGCTGCCACCGGTGCTGACCCCGCGCGCGGCACATGCCGCGCAATCGTATGTGCTGCCGCCGATGCATCTGAAACGCGGCGATCCGGAAGCTGCTTTGCGCACCGCGCCGCATCAGTTGCGCGGGCAATTCGACGTCGGCGGCCAAGAGCAGTTTTACCTTGAAGGTCAGATTTCCTACGCCATTCCGAAGGAAGACGGCGGCATGCATGTGTATTGCTCGACACAGCATCCAAGCGAAATGCAACATCACATCGCGCACGTGCTGGGCCTGTCTTCGCATCATGTGCTGGTCGAATGCCGGCGCATGGGCGGCGGCTTCGGCGGCAAGGAATCGCAATCGGCCTTGTGGGCCTGCGCGGCGGCACTGGCCGCGGCGCGTCTGCGCCGTCCGGTGAAACTGCGGGCCGACCGCGACGACGACATGATCGTCACCGGCAAGCGCCATTGCTTCGCCTACGATTACGAAATGGGTTACGACGACACCGGCCGCATTCTGGCGGCGCGCATCGACATGATTTCGCGCGCGGGCTATTCCGCCGATCTGTCCGGCCCGGTCGCCACGCGGGCGGTCTGCCATTTCGACAATACCTATTATTTGTCCGATGTCGAAATCCACGCCATGTGCGGCAAGACCAACACGCAATCGAATACCGCTTTCCGCGGCTTCGGCGGGCCGCAAGGCGCAATTGCGATCGAATACATCATCGACGAAATCGCCCGCAATCTGGGCAAGGATGCGCTCGAAGTGCGGCGCGCCAATTTCTACGGCAGCAGCGATGGCGACGAGCGCAATGTCACTCACTACGGACAAAAGGTGGAAGACAACATCATCGATGCACTGGTAACCGAGTTGGAAGAGACCAGCCAATATCAGGCGCGCCGCATTGCAGTGAAGGCATTCAATGCCGAAAACACCATTTTGAAAAAAGGCCTGGCGCTGACGCCGGTGAAGTTCGGTATTTCGTTCAACGTACCGCATCTGAACCAGGCCGGTGCGCTGGTGCATGTTTATGTGGACGGCTCGGTGCTGGTCAATCACGGCGGCACCGAAATGGGCCAGGGCTTGAACACCAAGGTAGCGCAAGTGGTCGCCAATGCGCTCGGCATTGCACTGGAACGGGTGCGCTGCACCGCCACCGATACCAGCAAGATCGCCAATACATCGGCCACCGCCGCCTCCACCGGCACCGATCTGAACGGCAAGGCGGCACAGGACGCGGCACTGCAGATACGCGCGCGCCTGGCGCAAGTGGCGGGCACGCTGTTCAATGTCGAGCCTTGCGCGGTGAGCTTCGACAACGGCATGGTCAGCGCCGGCGATCAGTCGATTGCATTTCCCGACCTGGTCATGAAAGCGTACACCGCACGCATCCAGTTATGGTCCGACGGCTTTTACGCCACGCCGCGCGTGCACTGGAACGCCAAGACCATGCAAGGCCATCCGTTCTACTATTTCGCTTACGGCGCCGCGGTAAGCGAGGTGGTCATCGACACGTTGACCGGCGAATGGAAATTGCTGCGCGCCGATGCCTTGTACGATGCCGGCGAAGCGCTCAATCCGGCGATCGATCTGGGCCAGGTCGAAGGCGGTTTTATTCAAGGCATGGGTTGGCTGACTACCGAAGAACTGTGGTGGAACAAGGACGGCAAACTGATGACGCACGCGCCGTCGACGTACAAGATTCCGGCCATTTCGGATTGCCCTGCCGACTTCCGCGTCAAGCTGTACAAGAACAGCAACGTGCAGGACAGCATCCATCGTTCCAAGGCGGTCGGCGAACCGCCGCTGCTGCTGCCGTTTTCGGTGTTTCTGGCGCTGCGCGATGCGATTGCCGCAGTCGGCGGCAATCGCATCAATCCGCCGTTGCGCGCACCGGCCACCAACGAAGCCATTCTGGATGCCGTCGACGCCGTGCGCGCGGCCCTGCAATCATGAACGCCTGGCTGATTGCACTGACCGATCTGCACGCCACGGCGACGCCCTGCGTGCTGGTTACCGTGGCCGAGGTGCAAGGCTCGACGCCGCGTGCGGCAGGCGCGCGCATGGTGTACAGCGCCGAGCATCAGTTCGACACGATCGGCGGCGGCCATCTGGAATGGCGCGCAGCGCAAATCGCCCGGGCCATGCTGGAAGACCCGGCGACGGCGCCGATCCGCCTCGAACGCATTGCACTTGGACCGAGTCTCGGGCAATGCTGCGGCGGCGTGGTGTTCCTGGCCTTCGAACGCATCAGCATGGCCAGTCGCTCCGACGTGATGCTGGCGCAACTGGAACAATACCGGCGCCGGTACATGGACCTGTGGCGCGCCGTACCGCTGGATTCGAATGACGATACCGTGTTGTATGAAGTGGATGGCGAAGCCTGCGACTTGAGCGCACCGGATTTCGACAACGGCCTGACGCGGGAGCTGTTCCTCAATCAGACCAAAACCCATCTCACCCGCGATGCCTGCGGACGGCGCTGGTTGCTGGATCTGTGCCGCGCCCATCAGCCGCAGGTCGTGCTGTTCGGCGCCGGGCATGTCGGCAGCGCCCTGATCGCGCTGCTGCGCACCCTGCCCTGCCGCGTGATCTGGGTCGATGAACGGGAGCATATGTTCCCCACCGATCTGCCGCCGCAAATCAGCGTCGAAGCCACCGATGTTCCCAATGCCGTGGTCGACCTGGCCGACCCGGGTGCCTACTTCATCGTCATGACGCATAGCCACGCACTGGATCAGCAACTGACCGAGCGCATCCTGCGCCGCAGCGACGTGGGCTGGTTCGGCCTGATCGGTTCATACACCAAGCGCAAGCAATTCGAACACCGGCTGCAGGATCGCGGTATCACGCCGGAACAACTGGAAAAGATGACCTGTCCAATCGGCATCCCCGGCATCTATGGCAAGGAACCTGCCAGCATCGCCATCGCGGTGGTCGCGCAATTGGTGCAATTATGGGAATTGCAGGCGCAGCGCGTCAGCAAGCCGGCGGCGCTATCCTTCATGCATGCGCCGAAGGTTTGAGTTGTCTTGAATGAAATTTGAGTTTATTTTGAATCGTCTACTATTGAAGGTACGCAATTGAGCACCTCCGCCCTTTCCTCCCCCCTTTCTTCCTCCTCGGTACAAGCGTACCGCGCCGGCCTGCTGCATTTCCGCAACGATCCCGCCTTCGATGAATTTGCGACGCAATGGCATGCCGACGGCCTGTTGATCGCCGGCAACGGCAAAGTCATTGCCGCCGGCGATTACAGCATGCTGGCGGCATCCCTGCCGGACGGCACGGAAGTGCAGGACTTCCGCGGCAAGCTGATCGTTCCGGGCTTCATCGACACCCATGTGCACTATCCGCAAACCGACATCATCGGCTCCCCTGCACCCGGTCTGCTGCCATGGCTCAATACCTACACCTTTCCGGCCGAACGCCGCTTTGACGACAGCGAACACGCCACCGAAGTGGCCGATTTTTTCCTGAGCGAATTGTTGCGCAACGGCACCACGACGGCTGCCGTGTACTGCACCGTCCATCCGCAATCGGTCGACGCCTTCTTCAATCGCAGCCACGCCCGTAATTTGCGCATGGTGGCCGGCAAATGCCTGATGGACCGCAACGCGCCCGACTTCCTGCGCGACACCGCCGAAAGCGGCGCGCGCGAGACCGAAGAGCTGATCCATCGCTGGCATAAGATCGGCCGTCAGCATTACGCGATCACCGTGCGTTTCGCGCCCACTTCGACCGAGGCGCAGCTTAAGCTGGCGGGCGAACTTGCAACGCAATATCCGGATACTTATATCCAGACCCACGTTGCGGAAAGCACCGACGAAGTGAAATGGGTGCAGCAATTATTTCCCGACAGCCGCAGCTATCTGGACGTCTACGACCGCTACGGCCTGATGCGTGCACGATCCTTGTTTGCCCATTGCATCTGGCTCGACGACGCCGACCGCGCCCGCATGGCGGCCACCAATTCGGTCGCAACGGTATGCCCGACATCGAACCTCTTCCTCGGCAGCGGCCTGTTCGACTTCGCCGCGGCCGACAAACTGCATATGCCGATGTCGCTGGCTACGGATGTCGGTGGCGGCACCAGTTTTTCGATGCTGCAAACGATGAATGAATTGTATAAAGTCGGCCGCATGGCGGGTACCCATCTTTCGGCGCAGCGCATGTTTTACATGGCGACGCTGGGCGGCGCGCGCGCGTTGCAGCTGGAAGGCACGCTGGGTAATTTCACGGCTGGCTGCGAAGCCGATTTCGTCATACTCGACCCGAAAGCCACGCCATTGCTGGCCCGCCGCAGCGCGACGATCGATAGCCTGGAAGAGCAATTGTTTGCGCTGGCGATCCTGGCGGACGACCGGGCTGTCGCCGCGACTTATTCTGCGGGTGTTTGTGTGTCTACGCGGAATTGACAATCACAAACGATCGCCCCAATCCGCCACATCCTCCAATGCCTTGCGCTCCGCATGCACCGCATGCCGCAGCGCAAGGCCTCCCGCCAAAATAGCCAACGCAGCACCGATCGCATAGCCGACCGCAACCGCCCCGCGGCTGCCCGTTTCAATCAGGCTGCCGAACAGAACCGGCGCTATGAAACCACCGGTTCCCGTGCCGATGGCGTAGAAGATCGCAATCGCCACCGCCCGCATCTCTAGCGGAAATACTTCGCTCACCGTTAAATACGCAGAACTGGCCGCAGCCGAAGCGATAAAAAATACCACCGTCCAGCACAATGCCAGCGTAAAGGCCGTCAACCAGCCTGCCATGAAGGCCCAGCCGGTCAGCGCCAAGCCGACGCCACTAAAAATATACGTCAATGAAATCATCTTGCGCCGGCCCAGGCTGTCGAACAGCGGCCCCAGCAATACAGGTCCAAGCACATTGCCCAACGCAAAAGGAAAGATGTACAACGCCACCCGATTGTCCGGTACTTGATAAAAGCGCGTCAGCACCAGCGAGTAGGTAAAGAAAATCGCATTGTAGATAAAGGCTTGCGCCACCATCATTGCCAGCACCAGCAGGCTGCGCATGCGATAGCGATGCAACAGCACCGTTGCAACCTGCCGCAAACTTGGCGTACCCCGGCCCGACGCATGCGCGCCGGCGGCAACCGCTTCCAGCTCGCCATGCTGCAGTTGCACGTGGGCTTCGATCTGTTCGATGATTTGATTGGCCTCGGTATGCCTGCCATGCATCAACAGCCAGCGCGGACTTTCCGGCACGTGACGCCGCACCAGGACGATGGCGAACGCCATCACCGCACCGACGATGAAGCAGGCGCGCCAGCCTACAACCGGCCCTAATATCCGTGGATCGAGCAACACCAGGCTCATGCCGGCGCCCAGCGCGGCGCCGGCCCAGAAGCTGGCGTTGATCGCCAGATTGACCCGGCCGCGCACGCGCGCCGGAATCAGTTCATCGATTGCCGAATTGATGGCGGCATATTCGCCGCCTATGCCGAGGCCGGTGATGAAGCGGCAGATAGCAAGAAAGACAAAGCCGGTGGAAAAAGCCGTGGCCAAGGTGGCGGCCATGTAAACCGCCAAGGTAATCATGAATAATTTCTTGCGACCCAAGCGATCGGTGAGCCTGCCGAAAACCAGTGCGCCGAGCACCGCGCCGGCGATATAGAGAGAACCGGTCCAGCCGACTTGCGTCGCAGTCAGCGCCAGCGTGTCGCCGCGTTCCAGCACGCCGCCGATGGACCCGATCAAGGTTACCTCCAGACCATCCAGCACCCACGCAACGCCGAGCGCGACGACTACGCGCCAATGCCATTTCGACCACGGCAGACGATCGAGCCTGCCGGGGATGTTGCTTGGTGCGTTGCTTACCGCAGATGTCATGCTGCCGATCCTTTTGATTCATGTCCACAAATCAAGAACTAAGAGTGTTTGACTTCTAGAAAAATCCATTGGTATTCGGATGCTTTTGCTTGATTTTAATAAATAACACATACCGACTATTGATTTTCAGCTTAACAGCTCCGTTTTTCATTTCACTCCATGACACGTAGGTCACCGAGTGCTTCGCTTAAATTAGGACTAATCCTTTTAAAAAGTTAGATTTTGAGAGGTTTCTTTATCTATATCAGTCTAATAAAGTAATCGGCTTGTCGATATTTACAACTCTCTTTGTCACAACAACTATTGGAGAGCGATCCACATGCGATTATCTATCCGGGGGTGAAGTTACAAGATGACGCAACTGCACTCGTTGTCGATCTCACTACACAATGGAAGCCAGTAACATGATCAATGCATTACCGAGCGATGCAAATTCCACACGCTACCCTGTTTCGATCAAAGGTGTTTTGATTCACGAAAATAAAGTACTTCTGCTTAAAAACGAACGAAATGAATGGGAGCTACCCGGTGGCAAACTGGAACTCGGTGAAACGCCCGAAGATTGTTTGGCCCGTGAGATAGAAGAAGAAACAGGTCTTACCATCACCGTCGGGCAAATTTTACGTCCCTACGTATTTTATGTTTCAGCGTTAGTACCGGTTCTTATATTGCCATTTCATTGTCTCTGTCAAAGCTTTGACGGCATCCGGCTCAGCCATGAGCATAAGGATATAGACGTATTCGATGTCAATCTTCTTGATAGCCTTAATCTTCCGATTGGTTATAAAAACACCATAAGTGCGGCCCTTGCGTTAGATTAGATGATTCTCCGCCCAACCAAAGGCCATCAAATGAACCTTCTGGACATCTTCTTCGCAGGCATCTTCCTTTGCAATTGCATTCCGCACCTCACCGCCGGGTTGCAGGGGAAACCATTCCCCACGCCCTTCGGCATACCGAGAGGCGTAGGCGATTCTTCCGCACTGATCAATGTGATCTGGGGAATATTCAACCTGTTGATCGCGCTGTTACTGCTGTCGCGCCATCCTTTGATCGTCATTACCGATCTGGGGCTGGCAGCATTCATAGCCGGCATGCTGGTGATCGGCATTTACCTTGCCATTCATTTTTCCAAAGTCAGGGAACGAAGCGATCGCAAATGAAGCCGAAAAAAAAGCCGCTCCTCCGAGCGGCTTTTTTTTCATTCTACGACGATACCGCCACACCACTGCCTGTCGGCAATTCCACCGGTTCCGGCTCGCCCATGTATGGCTTGTCGGGACGAATCCAGATTGCCAATATCGGCCCCAGACACAAGAAGAACATGGTGAGCCCAAAAACCGGATGCCAGGTTTCGGAATGATCGATGATCCATCCGACCAGCGGTGGAGAAATGGCGCCGGCAAGTGCCAGACCGGTGTTCATGATGCCGGCCGAAGTTGCCGCGTGACGGGGCGCCAGGTCCATGGCGACAGCCCATAGCGGCGCAGTCATCAATTCCGACAAGAACAACGCCATGGTGAGGCAAATCGCCGCGATGGTAACCGATGGCCCCATGAACAGCGGCACCAGAAACACCAGCGGACTGAGGAAGCCGAACACGATCACCGTACGGCGGGCACGGCGCACGTCACCTGTTTTTTTCAATATCAGATCGCTGGCCCAGCCGCCAAGCGTGGTGCCGATCACGCCGCCAAGGAAAACGCCGGAACTGAAATAGGCCGAATTCTTGAGATTGAGGTGATACGTCTGTGAGAAATAAGATGGCATCCAGTTCAGGAAAAACCATAGCGCCCAACCGTGGCAAAAGCTGACCATGGTCGCCGGCCACAAGGTCTTGAGCAACGGCGCCCATCGCATTGGAGGACGGGCAGTTATTGCCCGGCCTGGAAGCAGCGTCAATTCTTTTGCGGTGATGCCTGCGTGCTGGGTCGGGTCGTCGCGGTAATACCAGATCCACCAGGCAACCCACACCAGGCTGGCCAGCCCCAATACGATAAAGGCGACGCGCCACGAAGTGGCGGCGATCAAGGCGACCACGATGATGGGCGTCGATGCATTTCCCAGACGCGCAAACGAATGGGTGATGCCTTGGGCAAAGCCGCGGCGCTCGGGTCTGGTCCAGGCGGCCAGCGCCCGGGCCGATGTCGGAACGATGGGACTTTCGCCTAGTCCGACCAAGAACCGTGCTGCGATCAGACTGACCAGGCCGCCTGCAAAGCCGGTCAGCAAGGTACCGATCGCCCACAGCACACCGCAGATTGCCAGCATCTTGTGCGCACCGACTTTATCGCCGATCCAGCTGCCGGGAATCATTGCCAGCGAATACGTTATTGCAAAAGCCGAAAATACAAAGCCGAGCTGGGAATTATTGAGACCCAGATCGCTGCGGATCGCCAATGCCGCCGTGGCAATGTTGGTGCGGTCGACATACATAATGAATGACATTGCGCACAGGGTCGCGAGTACGACAGTCGTCGCCGGTACGCGACGCTGCGAATTACTTGAATTCATTGTCTCTCTCCATCTCCGTTTGGCGCGGTTTCCCGAGGTCGCCACGCATTGGTCGAGCAGTGTTTTTTTTGCACCTCGCCGCGCACTGCCGCGGCGGGTGTCTTGATTCACCGGGTATCCGCTTCTCAGCATTTACCTCGGCACGCGGCTTGTCTCGCCGCGATTTTTTCTTGGTATTTACGCCAGCACTTCGCCGTGCACGCCAGCGGCCAGCGTGTCTTTTTCCCAGCGTTCCATCGGTACGATTTCGGCGACAGGGCCGTTCGGCGAGCGGAATTTCACCGGCAGATGACCTGGCGCGGTCAGGATTTCGCCGCCGTTGGCCAGCACGGATGCGATGAAAGCATCGACGTCTGCCACTTCCATGCCGATGTGGTGAATGCATGGCGACGGGCCCGCGAAGTCTGCTTCATCGGAAGTCGCGCCTTCGTAGTGAATCAGCGTCAGATCCATGTAGCCGTCGGTCATATGGCAGGAGATGTGATCGCCATTCTTGCCTTTGCGGCGAATCGTATTGACGTGTTTATAGGCGAATACCTGTTCATAGAATTTGCGGGTCGTATCGATATCGTCGACTTTGTACGCGATGTGTTTGATGAAGTTTGGCATGTGGTTCTCCGAAAAAAGCACGCCCCATGGCGCGATGGAGGGAAGTGTAAAAGCCGGGATTGAACAAGTCAAGCGAATCATTCGAATGATTACTATTATTTGTATTATTCGATTTAAAAGTCAGGTATCTCAAATGAGGTATCATCAAGCCCGCCGGGCGGTCTTCTCCGCCCGTGTTTCCGTTTTAATTTCCGCACAACCCTAACGAAGAATTATTGAAATCGATGAAAACAGGCCGCCCGACCGCCGATCAGCCGCTGTATGAATTTGTCCAGACCGGCATCCTCGATCATCTCCAGACCGGAAAATGGGCAGCCGGCGAACGCATTCCCACCGAGCCTCAGTTGGCCAAGCAGTTCGATGTGGGTATCGGCACCATCCGGCGCGCAGTGGACGAATTTGTAGCCAAGGGCCTGCTGATCCGGCGCGCCGGTCGCGGCACGCTGGTTGCGACACTGACCGATCAGCATGTCTTCGATTTGTTCTTCAGCTTCGTGGATAAAACGGAACAACCGATTCAGGTCACGGCGCAGACGCTCAAGTTCGCAAAGGAGCGCGCCAACGCGATAGTGGCGCGAAAGTTGGGCGTGGAAACCGGCGCACGGCTGGCCCGGGTCGATAATCTGCGTCTGCTCGCCGGAAAGCCGGTCATGCTGGACCGGCTATGGATATCGCTCGATATCTTTCATGAGCTCGATGCCGCCAGCTTCTCTGCCCGCGGCGGATCGATCTACGGCCATTATCAGGAACACTATGGCGTTTCAGTGGTGCGTGTCGCCGAAAATCTCAGCGCAACTTCCGCAGATGAGATTGTTGCAGGCGCTTTGGGCATTGCGGTCGGCACACCCGTGCTTTGCGTCGAGCGCACCGCCTTTACCTTCCGCGACCGGCCGGTTGAATACCGGCTGCGTTTTGTCGATACCACGCAATGCTCTTACCGCAACATACGCGGACTGCAGGACTGAGCCGGCCGCTACTCGATCGAGGGCGGCGAATATGGCGTCGCCGGTAAAACGCAGTTTTTATTGGCGATTCCTGCCCTCGCTCATTGATAATGATTTTTAAAAAGGTTAGCGTATATCGGCTGGAGACGGAGTAAGGCAGAAAGTAAAGCTTCTGGCTGAAAAAGCTCAAATTCAATTAAAACAGCCAAGTTGGGAGCTACCGCCCCGCTGAACGCTAACCTCGACGAAAATCATCGCCATGTTCGATCTTTCCCTGATGGGACGCCTTTCTTTCAAACATCCGGTGCCGGCACAATCGGCGTCGTCAGCTCCACCATTCCCACCGGGCAGAAATCATCTCGGCCTCGCCAGCGAGCGCGATGCAGTGCTGTATGTGCCGGAAGGATTGGCATTGAATGCGCCCATCCCATTGTTCGTCATGTTCCACGGCGCCGGCGGTTTTCCGGAAAAGGTACTGCCGTTTCTCGAAGAACATGCCGACCGCCATAAATTCCTGATCCTTGCGCCGCATTCGACTTATGCGACCTGGGACATCGTCGTCGGCGGCAACGGCCCCGATCTGGAACGCCTCGATAAGGCCCTGACCAAAGTCGCCGCACTCTATTCCATCGATCCCGGCCGTCTGGCATTTGCCGGCTACTCGGACGGCGCCAGCTATGCGTTGTCGACCGGCATCACCAACGGCGATATCGCTACGCATGTCATCGCGTTTTCGGGCGGATTCATGACGATCTTCATGCAGGAAGGGTCGCCGAAAGTATTCATCGCACACGGGCTGATCGATGAACAACTGCCGATCGAAACCGCCGGCCGCGCGAATGCGGCGAAGCTGACTGCGGCCGGCTACGACGTCGAGTATGTCGAGTTCAACGGCAAGCATGCAATCCAGCCGCCCGTGGTGAATATGGCCATCGATTTTTTCCTGAAGTAGCTAGTGTGCCGTCCACAAATAATGCGGCGGGCTGTTGTGCGCAGTGAGGTAAAGGAGGAGGCGGCCGCAGGCCGCCGGGGGACACGAACGGAGTACGACAGCCCGCCGCATTATTTGCGGGACAGCACACTAGCGTCGGTGCATTAACAGCAAGAGTTTTAACAGCAGGAGTTTTAAATGAATTTCGAAATACCTGAATTGCTGGTCAATGAATTGCGCGAGATGATCGATCCCGAAACGCCGTTGGCAAAACGACTGGTCGAGCAAAGTATTTGTCACGGCACCATGATCGTGTCGAGCAAGCTGTTCGACGGAAAGTCTCTGAACGCCCTGTACTCGCTGAGTAAAACGCATAACGAGCGTGCGCTTATGTTCGAAATGCTGGCGCTCGATAATATTTTCAACGCGCCGCAGGCACGCGTGATTCCCAGCCTCGATGCGCTCGCCGGCGGACTGATCGCCTACTTTTCCCGCGATGTAATCGATGGCTGGCTTTATCACCGCAACAAGGATGGCGTTCTGCTGCCGTGGTTGATTCATGGCGTGCGCCAGGTGGTTCCGGATCATGGTTCGCCGATTGTCATTATCGATTTGCTGGCCAATACGATGCAATCGGCGCATATCGAATCGGGCAATCATCAGATGCTGCGGTCCGGCATGACGAATGCGATCGTGATCTATCGGCATGAGATCGTCAACCGCACGATTCCCGAGCTGCTGGCGGAATTCGGCTACTTCAAGGAATGCGCCGAATTCAAGCAGGAATACGAAGCGCATGCAAAACGCTTTCTACAATTCCAGTCGCGTTTCGGGGCCCAATTCGTCGTCGACAAAACGGCGTTCCTGATCGATAGCAAGCAGCAGCTGGAACTGGTAAAGATCAAGGAAGGCATCACCGCCAAGTGCATCAACGATGAAGAAACACTGAACCGCCGCTTCGAGATGATGGTCGACAATCAATTCTGGCGCGACGTCGGTGTTTCAGAGGGCTTTGAGAAATTGCCGCTGCATTGCTATGTGTATCTGTTTCATCTGGAGTGGCATTGCAATATCTGGGTGCATGTGCAAAACATGGCGGAATACCGTTATCAACCTGATTTGCGCGACAAGCTGATCCTGCCGACCAAGCATCGCGATCTGATCGATATCCTGACGTCGAGCATGAACATCCTGGTGCAGGATATCGTGCCGGGGAAATCCGGCGGCACGACGATTTTGTGCAAAGGCGCGCCCGGTCTCGGCAAGACATTGACGGCGGAAGTGTATTCGGAAGTGGTCGGCAAACCGCTGTATCGGGTGCACTCCGGCCAGCTCGGCATTTCAGCCGCGTCAGTCGAGCGCAATCTGCTGGAAATTCTGCGGCGCGCCGTGCGTTGGGATGCCATTTTGCTGCTCGACGAAGCGGACGTTTACATCCGCTGCCGCGATAACGATCTGGAACACAATGCGATCGTCGCCGAGTTCTTGCGCACGCTGGAATATTTCAATGGCTTGCTGTTCATGACGACCAACCGTATCGACGATGTGGACGATGCGATTCTGTCGCGTTGCATCGCGACGATCCAGTATGAGACGCCGACCAAGGAAGATGCCATTCTGTTGTGGAAATCGTTGGCGGCGCAATTCGACGCCGACTTATCCGACGATCTGATCGAACGGCTGACGACGACTTATTCCAAGGCCAGCGGCCGCGATATCAAAGAGCTGCTGAAGCTGACATCGAAATTCTGCACAGCGAAAGAAATTCCGTTCTCGGAAGATGCTTTCAAACAGTGTGCGGTGTTTCGCGGTTATGCCTGATCGATAGATTGTTTAGGCGGATTCCAGGATTGAATTTGATTACAGCCGCCTGCTGCGTTCAGCCAAATAATCCAGCACGGCGTCCTGCTCTCCGGAAAATTCAATCCGGGGCGCCTTGCTCTCGCGCTGATACGCATAAATCGGATCGTAATATTCCAGCAGCAAAGCTTTGATCCACTCGCGATGCAGATCGGTCTCTCCGCTATGCTCTTGTTCGGCCAGTGCCGCCTGCATCGCCGCCGATATGCGCTGATGCCGCTCGCCGCCCAGACGCTTGCGAAGCCGGTCCAGACTCAACAGCAATTGCGCTTCGAATAATCCGCTGCCCTGCTCTGCGTGCACGGCAATATATTCCGCTCGCAGGTCGATCACGTAATCGCGCAAAATACGTTCGACCCGGCCATCCAGGCTATCTTCCAGCCACACCATCGGGCATTCCTGCATGCCCTGATACAACGGCAGCGGCAACGCACAACGTCCGACCAGGCGGCTTTCATCTTCCAGCACGAACTGGGCTATCCCCTTGCTGCGCTTGCTCAAGATATCGATTGCCAGGCGGTTCTCGAAATCGATGCCGGACGGCTGGTCGGTGGCGCGTTTGCCGAAGCTGGAGCCGCGATGATTTGCATGCCCCTCCAGATCCAGGCCGTTATTCAGTTGCGCATTCAGCGCCACGATGACGTCCGTTTTACCGGTGCCGGTCATGCCGCCGATCACCACGAATTCGCATTGCGCGACGGCCTGGTCGACGGTGTCCAGCAAGAAGCTGCGCATGGCTTTGTAGCCGCCGGCCACGCGCGGATAATCGATGCCTGCTTCGGTCTTGAGCCATTGCTGGGTAATCTGCGAACGCAAGCCGCCTCGAAAGCAATACAGGCATCCATCCGGATTGGCGCGGGCGAAATCGGCCCAGGCCTGCACGCGTTCGGATTTGATTGAGCCGCTCACCAATTGGTGGCCCAAGGCGATGGCGGCCTGCTGTCCCTTTTCCTTGTAGCACAGCCCGATCTTTTGCCGCTCGTCGTCGTTCATCAGCGGCAGATTGACGGCGCCGGGGAAAGCGCCCTTGTTGAATTCGACCGGCGCGCGCGCGTCCAGCATCGGCTGTCCGCGCAAGAACAATGCGCGATAGTCGCTGATGTTGTCCGGCATCAAAAAACCTCTACCGCGCAGGTCTGTCGCTCAACCAGATGGCCGATCGGTTCGAGCGTCATCTGCAATTGAGCTACTGCGGCAAGGAAATCGGCGTTGCCCTCCGGCGTGACGGCGACCAGCAGGCCGCCGCTGGTTTGCGGATCGCACAGCAATTGTTTCTGCGCGTCGGCAAGGCTGCTGATTTTGTCGGCGTAGCTGTCGAAATTGCGCTGGGTGCCGCCCGGCACGCAGCCTTCGGCCAGGTAATAGTCGATGCCGGGCAAACGCGGCACGCGATCGTATTCGATGCGGGCAGTCAAGCCGCTGCCATCGGTCATCTCCACCAAGTGGCCGAGCAAGCCGAAACCGGTGACGTCCGTCATCGCCGCGACGCCGGGCAGTTTGCCGAAGCGGCTGCCGGCCTTGTTCAATACGCACATCCAGTCGCGCGCCACGCCGATATCTTCCTGCCGCAACTTGCCCTTTTTCTCGGCAGTGGTGTGGATGCCGATACCCAGAGGCTTGGTCAGATAAAGCAGGCAGCCAACGACGGCGGTGTCGTTGCGTTTCATGTGGCGTTTTTCCAGCACGCCGGTCACGGCCAGGCCGAAGATCGGCTCGGGGGCATCGATGGAATGCCCGCCGGCCAGCGGGATGCCGGCGGCATCGCACACTGCCCGGCCGCCGCGAATCACTTCGCGGGCAACTTCCGGCGACAGCAAATTGACCGGCCAGCCGAGAATGGCGATCGCCATCAGGGGATCGCCACCCATGGCGTAGATATCGCTGATGGCGTTGGTGGCGGCGATGCGGCCGAAGTCGAACGGATCGTCGACGATCGGCATGAAGAAATCGGTCGTGGAGACTACGCCGCGCTCGTCGTCCAGCGCGTAGACCGCCGCGTCGTCGCGCGAAGCATTGCCGACCCAGAGCTTGGGATCGAGGTTCTGCGCGCCGCTGCCGGCAAGGATCACATCCAGCACTTGCGGCGATATTTTGCAGCCGCAGCCGGCGCCGTGGCTGTATTGGGTCAGGCGAATCGGCTCGCTCATGGTGATCTCGGAATGGGTTGGGAAGCGGCCGATTTTAGCAGAGCGCGCAGGAATGGGCCGTTGCGGGCTCGGCAGGCAGCGGCCAATCCTGGGCTATATATTTTTTCCGCATAAGTTAAGCGGATTTAATTCGTTTCGTTTACGCGCGTATTTCCTTACAGTGGTAAGCCGTCAAATGGCGCCGATGCCTTGTTCAAAGGTGTGGCCAGGTAGCGGCAAAAGGAAATTGCAATTGGCTAAGATTTTGAAATCGAACATTGCACAGCCGGCGCGGCTATCCGCCGCATATGGGGCAGCAATATTGATGGTGATGACATTAGTGGCATTGCTGGCCTCAGCCATGCTGTGATTCATTGCGTTCTCCTCCAGTAAGCCCGTAACAACCCATCAATGAGCAAGTTGTTTTCAAGCATCCGCCTGCCTTCATTGCAGGATCAAACGATAGCCGCGCAAATCCGATACACTCCGGTTGAGCGCGGCTTTTGAAGATTTGAGCACCGTCGAAGGTTCGAGCCGCCTCCATAAAAACGATAACCAAGACAACCTATCGAGGCACACGAAATGACAATCTCACTATATGACGCGAGCGTCCTGAGTTATCTCCAGACATTGGGCGCAGTTAGCGGTTTCCTGGAGAAGGGCCTGGCATTCTGCAAGGAAAACAAGATCGATCCGGAAAGCGTGGTGGACATGCGGGTCTTTGCGGATATGCGACCGTTCCGTTATCAGATTCAGGCGCTGGTGCACCATTCTGCCGGCGCAATCGACGCGCTCAAGAGCGGCATGTTCCACTCACCCGGAGTGCGACCGGAACACAATTATGCTGAGCTGCAGGCGCTGGTCGCCGATGCGCTCGAAGCGATGCAAAGTGTGACGCCCGAGGAAATCAATAGCCATGAAAGCACTGAAGTCATGTTCCAGGCAGATCCCAAGCGGGTTTTCACGGCAGAAGGATTTGTAATGACTTTTTCGCTGCCTAATTTCCATTTCCACACCGCCACCGCTTATGGCATTTTGCGGGCCATGGGCGTGCCGATCGGCAAACGCGACTTCATGGGGACCCTGCGTTTGAAGATTTAAGCCTGCTCCGGATCGGGCATCGCCACGCCGATGCCCGGTTTAATGCCCTTCTGCATCTTTTCATCTGCCCTCTTTATTTTCTTCTCAATTCCTCACAAAGTTATCTGTCTGACAATAATATAAACAAGCCGATACGATACAATTCGGGCGATTCTTCAATGGAATCAATCACATCATCCAGCACGCATAAATTCTTTTCATAAATCTGTCGATGAGACCACGTTTTTCAGTGGCTGTTTTGTGTGCAATAGCGCCATTTCAATAAAGCACACGATGAAACTGACCGAATCACCCTGCCAGCCAGCCGCCTCGCGAGGCGTGCCGCAATGATGCGCAAAAGCGAACAATTCTGGAACCGGCCTACATGGCCCGTTTATGTATTATTGGCTCTGGTTCATTTTGCAAGCGTCAAACTAACTTTCTTCTGCGCAGTTACCCCCGAAAACGAAGTCGTCGTCTGGCTGCCCAATGCGGTCTTGCTGGCGGCTTTATTGCGCTTTCGCGGCCGGCGCGCCTGGTTGATGGCGCTGGTGACTTTCAGCTCGGATGTGATCGGCAATTTGCCGGTATTCCCCTGGCAGGAAGCAGTGCTGCTGAGCATGGTCAACCTGACTGAGGTCGCCATTACCTATGGTTTGATGTGGCGTTCCGGTGCCTCGCCGGATTTGAAGCGCATCCAGGATTTGCGCAAATTCGTTGCCGCCGGGCCGCTGCTGGGCGCACTGATCGCCGGTTTGATTGGGGCCTATATCCTTCAGATCATGTCGCCTACCGATACGCCCTATTTCATGCTTGCGCGTTTATGGTGGTTCGGCGACGGCCTGGGACTGCTGATTTATACACCGCTGTTGCTGGCCTTTACGGGCGCCCCGCTTGAACGTATTCGTTTGGGCCTGAGCGACGCCGCGATCATATTGCTCACTTTGTTATTGGCAGCCGTCATTTTTACTGCGCATGGCGGCGAGATCAATGGCGTGTCGGTGACGCCGACGCTGTTGTTGCCGACGGTGCTGTTTGTCGCATTTCGTTTCGGCGTCCGCTGGACCGTACTGACCGTGGCGGTGATTTCACTTGCAACGGCGTTCATGCTGACCGTCGGCCATCAACCCTTCGGCGCAGTGCCGGTGCATCTGGAAACCGTGCGCGCGCAGGAATTCATACTGACGCTATGCATTGTCGGCATCGGTTTCGCGACGCTGTTCAATGAACTGGTTGTACGCGAACGCGGTCTGGAAGAACGGGTCAGCCAGCGCACCCACGAGCTGGAGTTATCCAACAGTAAGCTGGCGGCGTTGAGCGCCACCGACGGCCTGACCGGCATCGCCAATCGGCGCCGCTTCGATGAGGCGCTGGACGTCGAATGGCGCCGCGCCGGGCGCAGCGGCGAACCGATCGCCCTGGCCATGCTGGACGTCGATCTATTCAAGCAGTACAACGATCTGTATGGGCATCAGGCCGGCGATGATTGCCTGCGCACGATCGCGCAACTGTTTGCCGCCAGCGCCCGCCGTCCGGGCGATCTTGCGGCCCGTTACGGCGGCGAAGAATTTGCCTTTATCGCGCCGATGACCGACCGCGCGCACGCGCAGTACATGGCCGAATCGATTTGCCGATCGCTCAGACAGCTGGCGCTGCCGCACGAAATGTCACCGTTCGGCGTCGTCACGGCCAGCATCGGTGTCGCCGTGCAGATTCCCGGCGAGAACGCCTATGCGTCGGCGGAAATGCTGGTGCAGATGGCAGACGCGGCTTTATATCAGGCCAAGCAATTCGGCCGCAATCGGGTGGTGGTGGCGGATGCGGTGACGCTTGCCGCAGTCGCCGAAAAGCCGGTTGAAGATTAGGAAGCGCTGATTAAGCGCGCCTGGTGGCCCAATCTATGGATTGCGATGCTCACCGTACTTTCGTACGGCTGCGCTTCTCATCCATAACTTGAACCTCCAGCTACACTTGCTCAGCGCTTCCTGACCTAATCAGAGATTCCCTAAAGTTTAAAATCGGGCAATCGCCCTTATTTGACGTTCAGCCGATACCGGACAGAGTCATCTGCAAGCACAAATTCATCGTATAGTTTGCGCGCCGGATTATCGCGATGCGTATGCCAATATAACTGCGACCAGCCGGTTGTGGCGCCGCGTTCCAGCAGATCGCGGATGATGGCGCGCCCAACGCCCGCGCCCCGAAATTCGGGCGCCACAAACAGATCTTCCAGATAGCACATCGGTTTCAGGTGCCATGTGGCGTCGTGCACTACGTAAGCGGCAAAGCCGGCGATCCGATTGTCTTGCACAGCCAGTGTGCAGGAAATCGCCGACGCCGGATCCAGCATTCTGGCCCAGGTGCGCGCCGTGATTTCTTCGCTTACCTCGGCTTCATAGAAGACGAGATAAGCAGCCCATAAATTGCGCCAGGCAGCTTCGTCCTGTTGCTGTGCTTCGCGAATCTGCAGCATGCGTACTCCTTCTCGAAGGTATGACAATCATAGGATCTTCCCCGGGAAATTGAAATGCCGGGGCCAAATTTTCTCCGCGAATGCAAAAATTGCATATGACATATCCTGCACGGCTGCGTATAGTTGTTTCCGGTCATGAGATGAGGGATGGGGAATGCATATTTGCGTACTGGGCGCCGGCGTCATCGGGGTAACTTCGGCCTATCGCCTGCTGCAGGACGGCCACCAAATCACGTTGATCGACGCGATGCCGGAGGCCGGCAGCCAGACCAGCCTCGGGAATGGCGCGCAACTCAGTTATTCCTATGTCGCGCCACTGGCCGATGCGTCGCTCTGGACGCATTGGCCGCATTATCTGTTCGGCGCCAACTCGCCGCTGACCTTGCGGCTGCAGGCCGATCCCGCGCAATGGCGCTGGTTATATCGTTTCCTCGGCGCCAGCAATCGCCATCGCGCCATGCAAACCACGGTCGAGTTATTGCGGCTGGCTGCCTTGAGCCGCGCCGCACTGGCGCAAATCATCGCCGCAACCCCGCTGGAATTCTCGCATCGCAACGCCGGCAAACTGGTGATGTATTCCGATCCGAAGGAACTGCAGAAAGCGCGCGGGCAAGTGGCGTTTCAGGCCGAATACGGCAGCCGGCAAGAGGTGCTTACCGCGGCCCGCTGCCTTGAAATCGAGCCGGCGCTGGCGCCGTCGAACATACAGCGGCGCTGGGCCGGCGGCGTTTATACCCCAGATGAAGATGTCGGCGACTGCGCGGCGTTCTGCCGCGGCCTGGTCGCAGCGATGCAAACCAATCCCGATTTCCAGTTCCTCGGTGCGACGCGCGTGACGCAGGTGCGCTTGTCGGACGGCACATTGCGCGCCGTATTTGCCGGCGACCGGCAAATCGAAGCCGAGCGTTTCGTGCTGGCGCTAGGCGCCGAAAGCGCCGATTTTGCCCGGATGGCCGGCTTTTCGCTGCCCTTGTATCCATTGAAGGGCTATAGCATCACGGTGCCGCTGGCTGTCGGCGCCGCCACGGCGCCGCAGGTATCGATCACCGATTTGTCCAGAAAGATCGTCTACGCCCGCCTGGGCGATCGGCTGCGTGTTGCCGGCCGGGTCGAACTGGTCGGGATGGATCGCCGGATACCGCAGCAGGCGATCCGCGAATTGACGCTGGGCACCGCGGAATTGTTCCCCACCTGCGGCGGCTTATCCGATCCGGCGCACTTGTCGCCCTGGGCCGGTTTCCGGCCTGCAACCCCGACCGGCGTACCGATCATCGGCGCATCGCCGGTCCCGAACCTGTATTTGAATGTGGGACACGGCGCTTTGGGCTGGACGCTGGCCTGCGGCAGCGCCGCCATGCTCAGCGACCAGATCGCCGAGCGCGCGCCGCAAATCGACGATGCGCCATTCCGCTTCGCGGCTTGAGCGGCAAACGCCTGCAAACCATCTTCAAATTTGCAATAACGCGACGGCGGGCAATGCCGTTCTGGTTAAACCTGCGCGACTTCGGTTAGCATGGCAACACTCAACAATATGGGCCGCCATCGGCGGCCGGCGCAATGAATACCCCACAACTGCACGAAAAAACCTTTTTAGCGTTACTGGTCATCGTGACCATCGCCTTCGGCTGGATATTGCTGCCGTTCTATGGCGCTGTGTTCTGGGGATCGGTGCTGGCCATTCTGTTTGCCCCGTTTTACCGGAAATTGCTGACCAAACTGCATCAGCGCCGCAATCTGGCGGCGCTGATCGCGTTATTCCTGGTGCTGGTGATCGTGATTTTGCCGCTGACCTTGATTACGATTTCGATCGTCAAGGAGGCCATCCTGATTTACGACAACATCCACTCCGGTCAAATTAATTTCGGGCTGTATTTTCAGCAGACCGTGGCAGCGATGCCGCAATGGATGGTGCGCTTGCTGGAACGTTTCGGCCTGAACGATCTGGCGGCGATACAGCAGACGCTGTCCAATGGCGCCGTGCAAGGCAGCCAACTGATCGCCAAACAGGCAATCAGCATCGGTCAGCATACCTTCGATTTTCTGATCGGTTTCGGCATCATGCTGTATTTGCTTTATTTTCTGTTGCGCGACGGCAGCACGCTATCGGCCCGCATCCGGCACGCGATCCCGCTGACACCGGCGCACAAGCGGCATCTGTTCAGCAAATTCACGACCGTGATCCGCGCCACCGTCAAAGGCAATATCGCGGTCGCCGCAGCACAGGGCGCGCTGGGCGGACTGATTTTCTGGATACTCGGCATCGAAGGTGCGCTGTTGTGGGGCGTGCTGATGGCCTTCCTGTCTTTGCTGCCGGCCATCGGCGCGGCGCTGATCTGGGGCCCGGTGGCGATCTACTTCCTGGCGACCGGCGCGCTGGGGAAGGGCTTGATACTGATCGCCTTTTGCGTGATTGTCATCGGCCTGGTCGACAACATCATGCGTCCGATCCTGGTTGGCAAAGATACCCAGATGCCGGATTACGTCGTGCTGATTTCGACGCTGGGCGGCATGTCGCTGTTCGGGCTGAACGGTTTTGTGATCGGCCCGGTGATTGCCGCCATGTTCATGTCGGCATGGGATCTGTTCAGTACGGCGCAACATCCGATCGGGCATGACCGGCCTGAATGAGCAATTGGAACAACGTTATCGCGCAAGGAAGAGGGAAAGAAACAATGACATTCGGTGAATCGATCAAAACCTGTTTTTACAAATACGCCACCTTCGAAGGCCGCGCCTCGCGTTCGGAATACTGGTGGTGGACGCTGTTCGCCCTGCTGGCGTCCATAGCGGCATCCGGCATCAGCGATCCTGTCTCCGCTACATTTTCGGTAGCGATCTTTCTGCCGAGCATCGCAGTGGCTGCGCGCCGCCTGCATGACATCGACCGCAGCGGCTGGTGGCAACTGACCGCGCTGATTCCGGTGGTCGGCTGGATTCTGATGTTGTACTGGCTGGTGCAATTGCCGAAAGAGCCAAATCGCTTCGGTTGAACCGATTGCGATGGATGCGGTCTGAAGTACGCTTAACGCTTTGCCAATGGCTTCGCGGCACAGGCATACCGATATTGATTTTTCACAACACGGCATCGTTCACGTCCTACGACAGACTCTGCCGACAACATATGGAGATGTACATGAAAACTCTGCAAAAAAACATTCGGCTGTGTTTGACTGTGACGTTGGCAGCGGCTGCCGTGCTCATCGCCGGTTGCTCGGGGATGCATAATGCCAAGAGCAGCATGAATACAGCACCGCTGGCATTGACCGGCGCGCAGGAAGTGCCGCCGGTGCAAACGATGGCAAGCGGGCAAAGTACGGTCACGATCGCCGATGACAAATCGGTCAGCGGCAGCATCACCACCAGCGGCGTCGTCGGCACCATGGCGCATGTGCATATTTCCAAGGCGGTGGGCACTAACGGCCCAGTGATCGTGCCCCTGACCAAGACCGCCGACAATGTCTTCACCGTACCTGACGGCGCCAAGATATCCGACGATCAATATGCTGCCTACAAGGCAGGCCTGCTGTATGTGAACGTGCATAGCGCCGCAAATCCCGGCGGTGAAATTCGCGCGAATTTGCCGGGGAAATAATAAATTTCGGCAGTTGCAGCGCGCTGCAATAGAAAGAAGCAAGAGAAAGGCCCGGCACGTAAATTACGTGCCGGGCCTTTTTTCAGGGGCCTGCCGGTGCCGCAGCAACTTAAGCTGCGATTTCGACGTCAGGAAAACCGGCTGAAATCCGCCTTCCGCTTTTCTAAAAACGCCGTCATCGCTTCGCGTGCTTCGGGCGATTTCAACATCGCGCTGAAGTGTTCGACCTCACCGAAAATCTGCTGCTCCACTGCCGCTTTCTGATGCTGTTTCATCAATTGCTTGGTGACCCGGATCGATGACGCCGGCAAGGCAACCAGTTTTGCGGCCTGCTTGCGCGCATAGGCTTCCAGTTCTGCCACCGGCAGTATCTTGCTGACCAATCCCATCTGCAACGCTTCCTCGGCGCCGAACGGTTCGCCCAGCAGCAGCTTTTCCGCGGCGCGCTGATAACCGGCCAGTTGCGGCAGCAGCAATGACGATGCGGCTTCCGGACACAAACCCAGTTGCGTAAACGGCATCGCAAATTTGGCGTCGTCGGCCGCGTACACCAGATCGCAATGCAGCAGCATCGTGCTGCCGATACCGATGGCGCTGCCGCAAACGCCGGCTACCAGCGGCTTGCCGGCCTGGCTGATGCGCAGCAGGAATTGCACCACCGGACTATCGGCGCCGGTCGGCGGATGCCGCAGAAAATCTTCCAGATCGTTGCCGGCAGTGAATATTTTCTCACCGCCGAGGAACAGCACAGCGCGCACCGCAGTATCGCTTTCGGCCGCTTGCAAGGCGTCCACCATCGCCTGATACATCGCCGTGGTGATGGCGTTCTTTTTCGATTGGCGATTGAAGACGATGCAAAGCAGGCCGTCCTGTTTGACGATCGAGACGTCCGGCGTTTGCATGTCTGTCTGCCCTGTGTTATGCATGGGATTACATGCGCTCGAAAATACCTGCCGCACCCATGCCGGTGCCGACGCACATGGTCACCATGCCGTATTTCAGATTATTACGGCGCATTGCATGGATGGTGGTGGCCGAACGAATGGCGCCGGTAGCGCCGAGCGGATGGCCCAGCGCAATCGCGCCGCCCATTGGATTGACCTTGGCAGGGTCCAGCCCCAGATCGCGGATCACGGCCAGCGATTGCGCCGCAAACGCTTCGTTGAGTTCGATCCAGTCCAGTTGATCCTGCGTGATGCCGGCTGCGCGCAACGCAACCGGTATCGCTTCTTTCGGACCGATGCCCATGATTTCCGGCGGCACGCCCCTGACGGCAAACGACGCGAAACGCGCCAGCGGCGTCAGGTTGAATTGCTTGAGTATTTTTTCGCTGACCAGAATCAAGGCGCCTGCGCCATCCGACATTTGCGAGCTGTTGCCGGCGGTGACGCTGCCCTTGGCCGCAAAGGCCGGTTTCAGTTTTGCCAGCGTGGCAAGATTGGAATCGGCGCGCGCGCCTTCGTCGGTATCGACGGTACGGGTTTTGATATCGATCTGGCCGGTCGCCAGATTAGGGAAACGTTCGATGATGTCGACCGATGTGGTTTCATCCTTGAAGTAGCCGGCCTGCTGCGCGGCAATGGCTTTCCGGTGCGATTCCAGCGAAAACTGATCCTGGTCTTCGCGCGAGACCTTCCATTGCTTCGCAACGTTTTCCGCGGTCAGTCCCATGCCGTAGGCCATGCCGATATTTTCATCTTTGAATACCTGCATATTCATCGACGGATGAAAGCCCATCATCGGCACCATCGACATCGATTCGGCGCCGGCGGCGATCATCACATCTGCCTGTCCGACGCGAATGCGGTCCGCCGCCATCGCAATGGCGGTAATGCCCGAAGCGCAATAACGATTGACGGTGACGCCGCCGACGGTCTGCGGCAAACCCGCCAGCAATACCGCGATGCGCGCCATATTCAAACCTTGCGCGCCTTCCGGAAACGAGCAGCCGACAATGGCGTCTTCGATCAGTTTGGGATCGAGGCCGGGCACTTGCGCGACTGCCGACTGGATTGCGCGCACCAGCAGATCGTCCGGGCGCACATTCTTGAACATGCCGCGCGGCGCCTTGCCGATCGGCGTGCGGGTTGCGGCAACGATGTACGCGTCTTGAAGTTGTTTGGTCATTTCGTATCTCCTCGATTAGTTACGAACAGGTTTGCCGGTCTGCATCATGCCCATGATGCGTTCCTGCGTTTTCGGATGATTCAGCAATTCCATAAACGCTTTGCGCTCCAGATCGAGCAACCATTGTTCGCTGACCAGACTGCCTTCTTCAATTTCTCCGCCGCTGACGATTTCGGCAATCATCTGGCCGAGTTTGTAATCGTGCGCGGAGATCATGCCGCCGTCGCGCATATTGACCAGTTGCGCCATGATGGTAGCCACGCCGTAACGGCCGGCTACCGGCACCAGCGCCGCCATCGGAGGCCGATAACCGGCATCGAACATGGCGCGCGCTTCTACTTTGGCTACCTGCAGCAATTCATAAGGATTGAAAACGATCACGTCGTCGCTTTTCAGGTAACCCATTTTGCGGGCTTCCAGTGCCGACTTCGATACCGCCGCTGTCGCCGCGCTCAAGAAGTAATGCTTGAGGAATTGCAGGATGTCGTTGCCCTTGGCGTCGCCGGCCGCGCGCAGTGCCGCTTCCTTCAAACCGCCGCCGGCCGGGATCAAACCGACGCCGACTTCAACCAGGCCGATATACGATTCGATCGACACCACCCGCTTGGCGGTATGCAACAGCAATTCGCACCCGCCGCCCAGCGCCAGGCCGGCCACTGCCGCTACTACCGGCACATTGGCGTATTTCAGTTTTTGATGGGCCTGCTGCAATTGCGCCACCATCGGTTCGATCGCCTTGACGCCGCCCGACATGAACAGCGGCAGCATCGATTGCAGATCGGCGCCGGCCGAGAATGCCCCGCCTTCGGCAGCATCCGCGTGCCAGATCACCAGCCCCTTGTAATTCTTTTCCGCTTCCGCCAAGGCCTTGTTGATGCCCTCGATGATGCCTTGCCCGATGACGTGCATCTTGGTCTTGAACGAGAGGATCAGTACTTCGTCTTCCTGATGCCAGATGCGTACCGATTCGTCTTCGAAGAAAGTGGTGCCTGCGGTCTTGCCGTTGGCGGCGTCGTTGCCGGTCAGCGGTGCACGGAAAGCCTGGCGCTTATAAACAGCGAGGTCGGATTGCGGCACATTGCGTTTTTGCGCCGGCGACCAGGAGCCGTCCGGCGCATGCACGCCGGTACGGCCATCGAATACCCAAGCCGGCAACGGCGCGTTCGACAAGGCTTTGCCGGCATCGATATCTTCCTTGACCCAGGTTGCGACCTGTTGCCAGCCGGACGCCTGCCATGTTTCAAACGGACCTACCGTCCAGCCGAAGCCCCAGCGCATCGCGAAATCGAGCTCGCGGGCGTTGTCGGCGATCGCTTCCAGATGCACGGCGATGTAATGGAAGGCATCGCGGAAGATGGCCCATAAGAATTGGGCTTGGGGGTTGGTTGAATCGTGCAGCGCTTTCATGCGCTTGCCGGCGTCTTTTTCTTTCAGGATGCGGCCGATGATGTCGTCGGCCTTGCCGCCGCCTGCAACATAATCGCTCTTGGCCGGATCAATACGCAGAATGTCCTTGCCGACTTTTTTGTAGAAACCGGCGCCTGTTTTCTGGCCCAACGCGCCCTGCTCGACCAGCTTGCCCAGCAGCGGCGGCGTTGCGTAGGTAGCGAAGAACGGATCGTCCTTCAGATAATCCTGCATGGTCTTGATCACATGCCCCATGGTGTCCAGACCGACCACGTCGGCGGTGCGGAACGTGCCGGATTTGGCGCGGCCCAGTTTGGCGCCGGTCAAGTCATCCACCACATCGACCGACAAGCCGTATTTCTCGGCTTCGACGATGGTCGCCAAAATACCGAATACACCGACGCGGTTGGCGATGAAATTCGGCGTGTCCTTGGCGCGCACGACGCCTTTGCCCAGCGTGGTAGTCAGGAAGGATTCGAGCTGATCGAGGATTTGCGGCTGGGTCGAGACGGTGGGAATCAGTTCGACCAGATGCATGTAGCGCGGCGGATTGAAAAAATGCACACCGCAAAAGCGTGCTTTCAATTCGGCATCGAAACCTTCGGACAACGCGGTGATCGACAGGCCCGATGTGTTGGAAGCGAATATTGCGTTGGGCGCGATATGCGGCGCGACCTTTTTGTACAGATCGTGCTTCCAGTCCATGCGTTCGGCGATGGCTTCGATGATCAGATCGCAGCCCGACAGCAGGTCCAGATTGTCTTCGTAATTTGCGATCTGAATCAGCGCGGCATCATCGGCATTGCCGAGCGGTGCAGGACTGAGTTTTTTCAGGTTATCGATCGCGCGCTGGACGATGCCGTTTTTAGGGCCTTCCTTGGCGGGCAAATCGAATAGGATGACCGGCACTTTGGCGTTAATACAATGCGCGGCAATTTGCGCGCCCATCACACCGGCGCCGAGAACCGCCACTTTTTTGACAATGAAATTAGTCACGCATGTCTCCTGGACAGAGGGGAAAGAACAGCTTGAGCTGGAAAGGTCGCAATGATCGAAAAACTTAAAACAAGTCTGCGTCTAGCGACATCAAATTTGCCGAGCCTGAGCGCGCCTGGCGGATCAGCATCGCGGTTTCCGGCAGCAGCCGCGCGAAATAGAAACGCACGGTCGCCAGTTTTGCAACGTAAAAGGTATCGCCGGAATCCTGTTTGGCCAGCGCGATCTTGGCCATTTGCGCAAATAGATACGCGTACACCAGATGGCCCACTACGCGCAGATAGGGCACCGCTGCGGCGCCGACTTCATCCGGATTCTGGAATGCCTTCATACCGATTTCCATTGTCAGCTTGGTGACTTTATCGCCGATGTCTGCCAGCGGCGTGATGAATTCCGATAACGCTTCGTCGGTGCCGTTGTCTTCAATGAAAGCCTGCACTTGCGCGCCGAATTTTTTCAGCTTGGCGCCGTTGTCCAACAGGATTTTTCGGCCCAGCAGATCCAGCGATTGAACCGTGTTGGTGCCTTCGTAGATCATGTTGATACGGGCATCGCGCACATATTGTTCCATGCCCCATTCGGCGATGTAGCCGTGGCCGCCATAGACTTGCAGGCATTCGGATGTGGCGATCCAGGCGTTATCGGTGAGGAAGGCTTTGATGATCGGTGTCAGCAACGCTACCTGATCGGCGGCGTCCTTGCGCACTGCTTCATCTGGGTGATTCAGTTCTATATCGATCTGCAGTGCGATGTACGAGCAGAAGGCGCGCGCGCCTTCTGCATAGGCTTTTGCCGTCAGCAACATCCGGCGCACGTCCGGATGCACGATGATCGGATCGGCCGGTTTGTCCGGCGCCTTGATGCCGGACAGGCTGCGCATCTGGATGCGGTCTTTGGCATAGGTCACGGCGTTTTGATATGCCACTTCGGTCAAACCCAGGCCTTGCATGCCGACGCCGAGACGGGCGAAATTCATGAAGACGAACATGGCGTTCAGGCCCTTGTGCGGTTCGCCGATCAACGTGCCGACTGCGCCGTCCAGATTCATCTGGCAAGTCGCGTTGCCGTGAATCCCCATTTTTTCTTCGATGGCGCCGACGAAAATCGGATTGCGTTCGCCGAGCGAGCCGTCGGCGTTCGACAGGAATTTCGGTACCAGGAACAGGGAAATACCTTTCGAACCTTCCGGCGCATCCGGCAGGCGCGCCAGCACCAGATGCAGAATATTGTCCGCCATATCGTGTTCGCCGGCGGAGATGAAAATCTTGCTGCCGGTGATTTTATAAGTGCCGTCGGCTTGCGGTTCGGCCTTCGAACGCAACAGGCCGAGATCGGTGCCGCAATGCGCTTCGGTCAGGCACATGGTGCCGGTCCACTCGCCGGATACCAGCTTCGGCAGATACTTTTCCTTCTGCTCCGGCGTGCCGTGCGCGTGCAGGCATTCATAAGCGCCGTGCGACAAACCGGGATACATGGTCCAGGCCTGATTGGCCGAATTGATCATTTCATAAAAGGAATTATTGACTACCACCGGCAAACCCTGGCCGCCCAGATCCTCTTCGCACGCCAATGACGGCCAGCCGGCTTCGACGTACTGCTTATAGGCTTCCTTGTAGCCCTTTGGCGTGGTCACCGCTTTGGCGGCCTTGTCGTGATGACAGCCTTCGCGATCGCCCGACCGGTTCAGCGGGAACAGAACTTCCGATGCGAATTTACCGCCTTCTTCCAATACCTGATCGATCAGCGCCCGATCCGTTTCAGCATACTTGGGCAACGTTTTCAATGTCTCTTCGACATTCAGCAGTTCGTGCAGCACAAATTGCATGTCGCGCAACGGGGCAATATATTGGGCCATCTGGTGTCTCCTGGCGGCTGGGTAAATGGGGTGATCGGGGGGATCGGCTGATTTGCGAAAGCTTCGGGTATTAGCGTGCTGCTCTGCGCGGTGCGGCTTTGATTGCCGGTGCCTCGTCATTGCGGGCGCCGGCGATCAGACGTTCAAAACCGGACTGTGCGCGTTGCACACTGCCCGGTATTTTCAGGAAACGCGCGTCGTGATGCAACGCGAGTATCAAACCGTACATTTCATAGACCATCTGCCGCGCATCGACATCGGTGCGCAACTGGCCGGCTTCGATCGCCTGCACTACGGCGCGATGCAAAGCATTCTGCCAGGTACATACCATGCCGACCAGTTCGTCGCGGATCTGGCCGGGCCGGTCATCGTATTCAACAGCGCCGCTGATGTAGATGCAACCGGACGCAATTTCTTCCGTTACCAGGGTAATCCAGCGGGCGAACATTGCCTGCAGACGCGGCAGGCCGCGCGGATCCTGGATGCTCGGATAGAACACTTCCTCTTCAAAACGGCGGTGATACAGTTTGACGACTTCGATCTGCAAATCTTCGCGAGAACCGAAGTGGGCGAATACGCCCGACTTGCTCATCTTCATCTGGTCCGCCAGCAATCCGATGGTCAAGCCTTCCAGTCCCTGGCGGCTGGCCAGTTGTAAAGCGACATCGAGAATGGCAGCGCGCGTCAGCTCGCCTTTACGCATGAACTTGGGGCGAACCACGGTTTGGTTGGAAGTCACCATAGCAGTATTCAAAGGTTGGCGGAACGGATTATTTAAAGCGAACGGTCGTACTATTATGCATGACGACGGAAATGTCAAACGAATATTTGCATCCTGGCGGATGTTGTAAAAACGAAGGAAAGCGGGGATTGGTGTGGGCCAGTTATCCTTCGACACGGGCGTTGCCCCTGCTCAGGACGAACGGATATTTAGTTTTTACGAAGTT
>DASYCG010000136.1:0-17413 GCA_036500325.1 Herbaspirillum sp.
CGTTCATTTGGGCGAGGGGTACGGCCCGTGCCGCGTTAAAAAAAAGGCCGCCCATGGCACTAAATCAGTGTTGCCCTAGTCCTGCTCGTGCTCCTGCTCCTGCCGACGTGTCCCAATCCCCGCCCAAAGCCTTGATCAGGAATACCGACACCAGCAAACGCTGTCCGCTCAGTTGCGCCCACTGGCGTTCGTTATTGAGCAGGGTCTGTTCTGCTGAAATCACTTCCAGGTAAGTTGCTACGCCGTCTTCATAACGGGCGTTGGCAATATCCAGCGCCTGTCTTCCGCTGACGATGGCTTTCTGCGACTGCGTCAATGCACTATCGAGCGTGATCACGCCGGTAATGCCATCCTGGACTTCCTGCAGTGCAGTCAATACGCTACGCCGGTAATTAGCCACCGTCCCCTGATAACCGGCCTTGGCGAAATCGATGCCGGCACTGATGCGGCCGCCGCTGAAAATAGTCTGCGACACCGAAACGCCGAACGACCACAACAGGCTTGGCGCGTTGAACAGCGTGGTCATCGAATTACTGTCGAAACCGTAAGTCGGGTTGATGATAAAACTTGGATAGTAGGCTGCGGTGGCAATGCCGATCTGCGCATTGGCAGCCGCCATCGCGCGTTCGGCCGAAGCAATGTCGGGGCGGCGCTGCAACAGGTCGGACGGCAAACCGAGCGGCACCGCCGGCGGCGTCACCTCGGTATCGGCCACCGGCAACGAAAAGGACGGCGCCGGCGTGCCGATCAAGGTCGCAATCGCATGCTCATAGAGGCCGCGAGTACGATGCAGCAGATCGATCTGCGTCAAGGTCGAATTCAGCAACGCCTCCTGCTGCGCGACATCGAGCCCGGAACTGGCGCCCAGGTCGTGGCGCGACGTGGCCAGTTCAACCGAGCGCCGCTGCAAAGCGATCGAGCGATTCACTACGTCCAGTTCCAGATCGGCCTGGCGCAAATTGAAATAGTTGCTGGCCAGGTCCGCGCTCAGCACCAGACGCGTATTTTCCAGATCGGCGGCGGATTGTTGTTCGGACGCGCGCGCGCCTTCCACCGAACGCCGCACCCGGCCGAACAGATCGGCTTCATAACTGGCTGTCAGGCCCAGCGAAAAATCGTTCTGCACCGTGGAAGAATTGGGCGAATTGTAATTGGTCAGCGGACGATTGCCGGAAATCTGCAGGCGGCCGGCGCGGCTGGTTACACCCACTTGCGGCAACTCGCCGGACGTTACGCTGGCGACATTCGCGCGCGCTTGCGCCAGGCGGGCATTGGCGGCAGCCAGCGTTTGATTATTCGCCAGCGCCTGCTGTTCCAATTGACTCAATACCGGATCGCCGAAACGTTCCCACCAGGCGCCCTTGGCATGGGCATCGCCCGGCTCGCCGGCGCGCCACGGCGCTTCGACCGCCCAGGCCGCAGGCACCTGATCTTGCGGCTGGTCCGGTTTATGGTAATCCGGACCGACCGCGCAACCGGCTAATGTCAGCACGGTCAGCCCGGCCAATGCAGCCGATGTTGCAGCGGTGAATCTGAAGGTAAATCCGAGACTCACGACGCAGCCCCCGCTGCCGCTGGCACTGCCGGCGCATCCGGCGCCCACGACACCACATCGCCGTCGGCCAGCGAATCCGATGGATTCAATACCAGGCGATCGGACGGCGCCGCGCCATTCAAAATCTCTACGGTTTCGCCGAAATTACGGCCGACCTGCACCTGCTGCAGATGCACGCGATGCTGCGCATCCACCACCGCCACCATGCTGCCTTCCTTACGGAACAGCAGCGCATTGGTAGGCACCACCAGCACACCGCTGGCCGGCAGCGGCAGCGCCACCTGCACATACGATCCCGGCATCAGAATGCCTTGCGAATTCGGCAATGCGACTTCGACCTGCATGGTGCGCGTCACGGTATCGATCGAAGCAGCGGTGCGCGCCACTTTGCCCTTGAACTGCTGACCGCGCAGTTCGGACTGCGTCACCACCACCGGCTGGCCCTGTTTGACCAATTGCGCATACGATTGCGGCACGTTCACATAAACCCGCAGCGGATCGGTCTGCGCCAGGGTGAACAGCGGCCGGCCGGCGCCCGGATCGATCAGATCGCCGACATCGACGTTACGCCGCGTAATCACGCCGGAAAACGGCGCCACCACATGTTTGAAACTGCTCAACTGACGCAAGCGCTCGACATTGGCGTCGGCGGCGGCGAGATTGGATTGCGCCTGCGCAGCAGCGCTGCGGCGTTCGTCGAGTTCTTGCTGCGACACCGCGTCGCGCTTGCGCAGAGCTTCCCAGCGCACGCTGGAACTCTTGGCCAGCTCCAGGCTGGCAGCGGCCTGTTGGCGCGCGGCTACGGCCTGCGTCAACTGCTGATCGATTTCCGGTGTTTCGATATCGGCCAGCAGCTCGCCCTTCTCTACCCGGCTGCCGATGTCCTTATACCAGCGCCGCAGATAACCGCCGGCGCGAGCCGAAATCGGCGACTGCACGAAGCCTTGCAAAGTACCCGGCAATGCCAGCGTCTGCACTGCATCGGGCGACTTGGCGATCGCGGTTTTGACGTATTGAGTAGCAAGTTCCTGGGTGCTTTCGGCCAGCGCACGTCCATGGATAACGCGGCTGACGATGGTCCGCGCAGCGCCCAGCGCCAGCAGGACCAGAATAATAATACCGAGCAGCTTGGTGCGCTTGGCAATCTGCTTGCGCTTGAGCAGCTCCCTGGAATCGGATGCCTCGATCGGATGAATGGCGAGCTGGGAATGACTTTCTTGCGACATTGCTTCAGACCTCCTGGGGCGCGGCCGGCCCGGCCGTGGCGCGATCGACGTTGCGCCGCGCAGCGCGTTGATGAAGACGTTGATGAATACCGGCATATAACACCGGCACGAAAAATAGTGTCGAAACCGTGGCGAACACCAGCCCGCCGATCACGGCGCGGCCCAGCGGCGCATTTTGCTCTGCGCCCTCGCCCAGGCCGAGCGCCATCGGGATCATCCCGATAATCATCGCCAGCGCCGTCATCAGCACCGGCCGGATACGGGTCGCGCCGGCTTCCAGCGCGGCGGCCAATGGCGTGGCGCCGAGATCGCGCCGTTCACGCGCGAAGGAGATGATCAGAATACTGTTGGCGGTGGCCACCCCCATCGTCATGATAGCGCCGGTCAATGCCGGCACGCTGAGCGTGGTCCCGGTAATGAACAGCATCCAGGCGATACCGGCCAGCGCCGCGGGCAGCGCAGCGATAATAATGGCCGAGTCGATCCACGATTGGAAATTCACCACGATCAGCAGATAGACCAGCACGATCGCCATCACCAGGCCGACGCCGAGGCCGATGAAAGACGATTGCATGGTCTGCACCTGGCCGCGCATGATCAATTGATTGCCGCGCGCCAGTTTCGGCTTGGTCTGCTCCACCAGCGCATTCACTTTCGAAGCGATGCTGGCCAGATCGGTGCCCTGCACGCTGACGTAGACGTCGACTGCCGGCATGATGTTGTAATGCGAAACGATTGCCGCGTCGCGCGCCGGTCTGGCGTCGACCAGATTGCCCAGCAACTGCGTGGTACCCCCGGCGCTCGGCGCGGAAGTGCCGACCGGCATGTTCAACAGCGTGTCGAGCGAATCGATCTTGTACTGCGGCGTCTGCGTTACCACGCTATACACCACGCCGTTTTTTGGATTGAGCCAGAACGCCGGCGATGTCTGCGAGCTGCCGGACAGCGCAATCAGCACGTTCTGCCCGACATTGGCGGCGCTCAGGCCGAATTGCTGCAAGCGCGAACGATCCATCTGCATGTTCAGGCTGGGGCCGTCCAGGCGTTGATGCACGTGCGCATCGACGGCGCCGGGAATCTGGCGGATCTGCTTGACCAGTTCCGCCGCCAAGCGGGCATTGCCGTTCACGTCGGTGCCGCTGAATTGCACATCGATCGCCGCAGGCAGACCGAAGTTCAGAATCTGCGTGACGATATCGGCCGGCTGGAAAAAGAACTCGATGCCGGGGAAGCGCTTCGGCAATTCAGCGCGCAGCATCGACACCAGCTCGGCCGTCGGGCGATGCCCTTCGCGCAGCGCCATCAGGATTTCACCATCCATCGTGCCGATGGTGCCGGCATTGCTATAAGAAAGATTGATACCGCTGTTCGGCACGCCGAGGTTATCCAGAATCGTTTCCAGTTCGCCGGCCGGCATCATTTTCCGGATGGCCGCCTCGACCTGATCGGCCGCCCGCGCGGTTTCCTCGATGCGGGTGCCGGTAGGCGTGCGCATGTGCAGGCGAATCTGGCCGGCATCGACGCTAGGGAAAAAATCGCGGCCGAGGAATGGGTATAGCAGACAGGACAGCACGCAAAATCCGAGAAAGCCCAATACGAAATTCTTGCGCTTGGCCAGCATTGAAGACAGCGCCAAAGTGTAGGCGCGGCGCACGCGTTCGAATTGCTGATCGAAACTGCGGTACATGCGCTGCAACAGGCTTGGCTTTCCTTGCGGCGCATGCTGGTCGGCGCCGCCCATCAGCAACATCACCAGCGTCGGCACCAGCGAACGCGACAACAGATACGACGCCAGCATCGCGAACACCACCGCTTCGGCCAGCGGCACAAACAGGAAGCGCGCCACGCCGGACAGGAAGAACATCGGCACGAACACAATACAAATACAGATCGTGGACACGAAAGCCGGCACGCCGATTTCGCCGGCGCCGATCAGAATGGCATCGTTAAGCGGCGTGCCGAGATGCAGATGGCGCTCGATATTTTCAATCGTCACAATGGCCTGGTCGACCAGAATACCGACCGAGAGCGCCAGGCCGCCGAGCGTCATCAGATTGAGCGTTTCGCCCAGCATGTACAAAATCAGCACCGACGCCAGAATCGACAATGGAATGGTCAGCGCAATAATCACTGTGCTGCGCCAGTTGCCGAGGAACAGCAGCACCATCGCCGCGGTCAGGCCGGCCGCGATCAAGGCTTCGCTGATCACGCCCTTGACCGCCGCCTTGACGAAAATAGATTGATCGAACAGCGGCGTTACCTTGACATCCTGCGGCAGCGATTGCACCGCCGTCGGCAGCAATTTACGCAGATTGGAAACAATATCCAGCGTCGACGCGCCGCCGTTTTTCAGGATCGACAACAGCACGCCGCGATTGCCGTCCTGCCGCACCACATTCGTTTGCGGCGAAAAGCCGTCGCGCACATAGGCCACGTCGCGCAGATAAGTGGTGGCGCCGTTGGTGGTACGCACCGGCAGATCGTTCAAGCCTGAAATCACTTCCGGCGAGCCGTTCATCTTGACCGAATATTCGGTGCTGCCGAATTTGGCGGTGCCGGACGGCAGGATCAAATTTTGCGCATTGATCGCATTGACGGCGTCCACCGGCGACAATCCGCGCGCCTGCAATGCCGACATATCCAGATCGACCGACACTACGCGTGTTTTACCGCCATACGGGTACGGGATTGCAACGCCGGGAATGGTGACTAATTGCGGGCGCAATATGTTGACCGCCGAGTCCAGCAATTGCTGCTCGGGCAATGTCGCGCTCGACAACGCCAACTGCAGCACCGGAATACTGGAAGCGGAATATTTGATCACCAGCGGCGGCGTGATGCCGGGCGGCAGTTGCCTTACTTGCGATTGCACCGCCGCTACCACCTGCGCCATCCCGGTCTGGATATTTGCATTCGGCTGGAAGAACAGCTTGAGGACGGAAACGCCTGCCAGCGATTGGGATTCGATATGTTCGATATCGCTGACCGTGGTGGTCAGGCCGCGCTCGGTCTGGCCGGCGATGCGCTGCCCCATTTCCTGCGCCGACAAACCGTTGTAGTTCCAGATGATACTGATCACCGGAATATTGATTTCCGGGAAAATATCGGTCGCCATGTTCAGCAGTGCCAGCGGTGTGGCCAGCACGATCAGCATCGCCATCACAATAAAGGTGTAAGGGCGACGCAGCGCCAGCGCGACCATGGACATGAGAATTGGTTCCGATTAAATTGTTGCTGGATTATATATACAAATAGTCTGTGGGCAACTATGCCGGCAACATATTTAAATGGATTAAAAGGTAAATTTTTAGCAGGCAAACCGATTACGAAAACCGGCCGCTTTCTGCGTGTTAATACTGAAGAAGCGTGCAAAAGCGCGCAAGAAGAAAAACCGGTAGGGGCAGATGAAAAATGCGCCGCAAACGTGCAAAAGAAATTGCGCACGTTTGCTGCTGCGCAGCATCAATCGCGTCGACTAATGCGCCTTTGCGGCGCCAGGCGGCGTCCAGCCGTCGGTCAGCGTTTTCAGGAACGCAATAACGTCCTTGATTTCCGCTTCGGATAAGGCCGGCGCCTCGCCCGGTTTGCGGTCGAATGGCGGGTCGGCATTCACGTTCGCCGCGTATTTTGGCAGCAGATCGTCGAACTTGTCGATGCTGCCACCGCGTTTTCGGGGATACCATTTTCCCGGATTGGTATCGCGCTGCACATAGAATTGCATGACTTGTTCCAAAGTATGGAACACGCCATTATGAAAAAAACTTTTCCGCAGCGCGACGTTGCGCAATGTCGGCGTCTTGAATAGACCGCAATATTCTTCCTGGTCCATCAGATCCGTGCGATCCGGGCCGCAAACGCCGAGATCGAAATAGTGCGGATCGGCATTCACCGGGATCTTGCGGTTGCGCGGCACGCCCACGGCAATCAAACCGTAATCGGTAAATTGCGGAAACGCGCCGTTGGGCGCCACCGCGCTGATATGGCAAGAAGCGCAATTTCCCTTTTCGGGCGCGTCGAACAACACCAGGCCGCGCAACTCTTGCTTGCTCAGCGCGGTCTGTCCGCGCAGAAAGGCATCGTATTTACTGCTGTAGGGATAAAAATCGGCCGGACTTTCCTGAAATACTTCCAACGCCATCGTGGCCGCTTCAAAAGCCCGTTCGCTATCGTCGAAAATCCGTTCGCCGTAAGCCGCGCGAAATTGCGATGCATACGGCGCCTTCTTCAATTTTGCGACGACCTCCGCGGCGTCGGCATTGGCCATTTCGTGCGGCGACAATAAAGGGATGCGCGCCTGTTCATGCGCGGAATCGACCCGGCCGTCCCAGGTTCTGCCGCCGGTAGGGCCGGCATCGATACTGTCGTCGCCATCGTCATCGTGATAGTGCTCGGAGAACGGCGGCGTGTTCTGCATGTAGCGCAAGGAAGGCGTGGCGCGCGTGCCGGGGTGTTTCATGTCGCGCCCGCCGAACTGCACCGACAAGTCGTTGGGCGGACCGAATGCATGATCGGGGCTATGGCAGGTGGCGCAGGATTGCTTGCCGGACCCCGATAGCGACGGATCGAAGAACAGCATGCGGCCCAGGCCGGTCAGCGCCTCGACGCTGGTTTTGTGAGACGCAATATAAGCGGCATTAACATAATGCGCGGAGCGCTCGGTAGCGGTGGGCGCCGTTTTGGCCGTTACGGCTGCTGCAGTTGCTGCTGCAGCCGATGGCGCGTGCTCTTCCGCCGCCTGCAAACCGATAACGGCCAGGCTGCCTGCCAGGGCCGCAATCGTTAATATAACTTTCATTCTCATAGCGTAGCAGCGGTTTGTGACTCAAATATGACGCCCCTCGTCTTACATATGTCATCTTCCCGTTATATTCACCCGCTAGCATCGGGATCTCAATCAAAGGGGACCACCATGAATTTTCGCCTGTCGCTGCTGGCTGCAGCAATCTCCGTTTCGCTGGTTGCTTGCGGCGGTAACGCCAATATTGCCGCCAACGATGCCGGTATCCGCAATATCGACACACTGGTTGTGATCTACGCCGAAAACCGCGGCTTCGACACTTTATATGGCCTGTTCCCCGGCGCCAATGGTATTCCGGGCGTCAATCCGAGTGCCAAGGGCAGCTATATTCCGCAAAAAGATTATGACGGCTCGCCATTGCCGGTGCTGCCGCCGACCTGGGGCGGCGTGACCATTCCAGGTCAAAAGAAGGTCATTTCCCAGGCGCAATCGGCGAATATGCCGAACCGTCCGTTTCAGATCGACGGCGCCAGCGGCCTGAACGCCGATGCATCGCTGGTCACACGCGATCTGGTGCATCGTTTCTATAACAATCAAATGCAGATCGACGGCGGCAAGAACGATCTGTTCCCTGCACATTCCGATGCCGGCGGCCTGGTCATGGGTTACTACGACGGCAGCAAGATGGCGATGTGGAATCTGGCCAAGCAATACACCCTGGCCGATAATTTCTATATCGGCGCATTCGGCGGCTCTTTCCTGAATCACCAATTTCTGATCTGTGCCTGCGCACCGCAATATCCGCATGCGGATACCTCGCCGGCCGCCGGCACGATTTCCAAAATCGATGTCGACGCAAACGGCAATTTCGTGCGCCTGACCCCTGCGCCGAAAACACCCGGCTCGATATTGGACGGCGCACCTAAATACGCCAACGACGGTGTGATAACGCCAAAAGACGCCAAGGGCATGTTCTACGCCGTCAACACCATTCAACCGCCTTATCAGCCCAGCAATGTAGCACCGGCTGCGGACGACGCCACCAAGCTCTATGCCGATCCAAAGCAAGCTGCAACGTTGCCGCCGCAGACGCAAACCAATATCGGCGATCTGTTGAGCGGCAAAGGTATCAGCTGGGCGTGGTATTCCGGCGCATGGAACAGCACGCTGGCGGTAGCGAAGGGAACGCGTAAATTCCCGGCGCCGACACCCAACTTCCAATTCCATCATCAACCGTTCAATTATTTCGCGAACATGGACCCGGTCACGCATGCCGCTTACCGGGCCGAGCATTTGAAGGATTTCGACGCCAGCTTCCTGCAAGACGCAGCAGCCGGGAAATTACCGGCAGTCACGTTTTATAAACCGCAGGGTAATCTGAATCAGCACGCCGGCTATGCCAGTGTGGCTTCGGGTGATGCGCATATCGCGGAAGTGGTTGAAAAGCTCAAGCAAAGCCCGCAATGGGGCCACATGCTGATTGTGGTTACTTATGACGAAAACGGCGGCTTCTGGGATCACGCAGCGCCACCCAAGGCTGACCAATGGGGCCCGGGCTCACGCATCCCGACCATCCTCATTTCGCCGTATGCAAAAAAAGGTTATGTCGATTCGTCGCTGTATGACACAACCTCGATTTTGCGCTTCATCACACACCGCTGGTCCTTGCCGGTGCTGGATGGCCTGAAGACGCGTGACCAGGCATTGCTGGCCAATGGCGGTAAGCCGATCGGCGATCTGAGCGGCGCGTTGCAGCCGTAAGCAAAAACGGTTAGCGCCAGTTGGCGCCAAATGCTGAAAGCCCGCAATCCTGATTGCGGGCTTTTTTAATCATGTTGTCAGGCCGGATTGTTTTCCCATTGTGCATAGCGATGCGTCCAGGATGCTATCCACTCGGTGATCGCCGCGGCCGGCATCGGGCGGCCGATAAAATAACCCTGCGCCACATCGCAATTGGTGCGTACCAGCAGATCCCAATCGTCGCGATCTTCCACCCCTTCGGCGACGATCTTCATCCCCAATTGCTTGCCGACGCCGAGACTGGCGTCATAGATCGCGCGCGCGGTTTTGTCATGCGAGGCGCCGTGCACAAAACTCTGATCGATTTTCAATTCGTCGAATGAAATGTCGCTCAACTGCGTCAGCGAGGAATGGCCGGTGCCGAAATCGTCGATCGATAAACGGAAGCGCTTGAGCCGCAGACGCGTGAGCACTTCCAGCGGTGCGCGCTGATCCAGCATCAAGCGGCTTTCCGTTACCTCCAATACGATATTCTGCGGCGCGACGCCGATGGTCAGCGCTTCCTCGATGACGAAGTCGGCAAATGCCAGCGATGAAAGATTGTCCATCGATACATTCACTGCAACCGAGATATCCAGCCCGCTTTCCTGCCACACTTTCATCTGCCTGAATGCCGATCGCAACACGACCCGCGTCAGCGCATCGATCATGCCGTTTTTTTCAGCCACGCCGACAAATTGATCGGGGAAGACCAGGCCATCGACCGGATGAAACCAGCGCACCAGTGTTTCCACGCCCACGACTTTGCCGGTGGTCACGGCAATCTGGGGCTGGTAATAATTGACCAGTTCGCCATTGGCAATGGCAGCGCCGATGGATTCCGGCGAATAACTTTCTTTAGTCCCGGACGGCGGAGGCGGCACCAGGCCGTGGGTTTTAATCAGTTGGGCAAGGCGCGGCAGCGATACCGGCTTCGAAACATGCCCCAGCACAGTCATGCCGTGCGCCTGAATCAGTCTTTCCGCCATTTGCAGCACGCGTTCGTCTTCTGCGCTGACCAGAATCAAACTGCCGTCAAAACCGGCGGCGGCAAGCTTGCGCACAAATTCGATGCCATCCATGTCCGGCATATTCAGATCGAGCAGGATCAGGCCATGCCGATTCTTCCCATCTGCCAACCACTCCAGTCCGGCCACGCCGTTTTCGCAGGCGGTCACATCGGTATAACCGAGCCCGGCCAACAGATGCACGAGCAGCTTCAGCATAAAGCACTCGTCGTCCAGCACCAGGATCCTAAATATCGGTTTCTTCATGCTTCCCTCATCCTTTTTATTTTCCCAAGCGGTCCTCATGCTGCACGTTCAGCGCATCCAGAAATGTATTCACCGCGGCGAATTCCCTTTCAAATGCCGGCAACAGTAATGTCATTGCCTCCATATCCTCCGACTTGCCGGCAAGCTCCAGCTCCGCACATCTGGCGCCCAGCGCCAACGCCCCCACGGTTTGCGCCGACGCCTTCAATTTATGCGCTTGCGCACCGGTTCGAAGCGGGTTGCCATCCGCATAAGCCCCCCGCAATACCTCGACGATATTGCGAGCGGTAAATTGAAAGTGCTGCAGGAAATCATGGACGACCACGGGATCGCCGCCAACCAGGTCTTCGAGAACGGCGACATCGACCACACGCGTGAAGACCGGTTGGACATCGCCGTCGTCTTGCAGTTGCATGCTGGCGACAGTTGCCGGCAGCCATGCTTCCAGAGCGACCTTCAAATCCATCAATTGCAACGGTTTGCACAGGTAGCCGTCCATTCCCACAGCCAGGCAGCGCTCGGCTTCTCCGGCCAGCGCACTGGCCGTCAATGCAATAATCGGCAGGCGATACGATCCGAACTCGCGCGAGCGGATGGCTGCGGCAAGTTCGTAGCCGTCCATTTCCGGCATATGCAAATCGCTCAACAACAAACCGTAGTTATGATGCCGCAGATATTCCAGCGCCAGATTGCCGTTGGCCGCGACGTGCGCCGCATAACCCAGCAGCGCCAATTGCCGCACGATGACTTTCTGGTTGGTTTCATTGTCTTCGGCCACCAGAATCAGCCGGCCGTCGCGCAGTGCATCCGCTTGCGAAGGCATCTCGCCGAAGACTTCCTGCATGCCGGCAGCGGACGGTTGGAATAGCGACGGTTCGACCTGCCGGCCCGCAGCCATCGCCACCGACCGCGCCAGACGCTGCCGCGTCAGCACGTTGCCGTCCATCAGCACAACGTTTTCATATTTCTCATACGGCCGCCGGCGCGATCCGCGTTCGATGCAAATGAAACTCAGTTTCTGCTCCGGGAGACCATCGGCCAGCATGCGCAACTCTTGCAAGGGCGCGCTCACATCCGCCGCGTCGAGAATGCACACCCACGCGCCGGGCGGCAATGTGCGCAGCAGATTTTCCGCTTCGGCCAGATCGGCCGCCCGCTCGACATGCGCGCCGTCATGCAATAGATAGGCCGTAATGTCGTCGGCCAATCCGCCTGAACTGCCGATAGCGATACACGACAGACCGAGCACGTCAGACACCCGTGGCGCTGCCGGTCGGCTGTCCATTTTCTGTTCTTGCCGACTCTCCGGCGGCAACGCACACTGCAGGCGCACGGTGAAGATCGAGCCCTGCCCCACCACGCTCTCCAGCGAAACCTGCCCATCCATCAAATCCAGCAAATGGCGCGAGATGGCCAGTCCCAAACCGGTGCCGCCAAAGCGGCGCGTGGTGGACGCATCGGCCTGGCTGAATGCGGTGAACAACATTGCCTTGGTCGCTTCGTCCATACCGATGCCGTTATCCGTCACGGCGATATCCACAACGATTTTCCCGGCGCTGCGTTCGACCAGCAGCGTGCGCACCGAAACTTGCCCAGGCACGTCGCGTCCGCTGGAAAATTTAATGGCGTTGCTGACCAGATTCAGCAAAACCTGACGCAAACGCAATGCATCGCCAAGCACTGCGGCCGGAATGGCCGGATCGATGAACAGCGTGAAATCCACGCCGTTCTTGATCGCCAGCTGGTCCAGCATGCCGCAGGTGTTTTCAATCACATCGGCAATCGACAGCGGCGCATGCTCGATTTCAAGCCTGCCGGCTTCGACCTTGGACAAATCCAGAATATCGTTGATCAGCGACAGCAAATGCTGGCCGCTGGTGAAAATGTCGCCGATATATTCGCGCTGGGTTTCGCTGACCTTGCCGACCAGGCCCTCCTGCAGTGCCTCCGAAAAACCGATGATGGCGTTGAGCGGCGTGCGCAATTCATGCGACATGGTTGCCAGGAACGCCGATTTCATGCGGCTGGCGTTTTCCAGTTCGATGTTCTTTTCCTGCAAGGTCCGCTCGAAGCGCTTGTGTTCGGTCACATCGCGCGCCGCGGCGAACACGCCCTGCAGATTACGGTCGCGATCGTGAAACGTCGCCGCGTTATACGACACCACCGTTTCTTCGCCATTCAGGGCGCGCACCGTCAGTTCGTAATTGCGGACCTTGTTTTCCACCAGCACGCGTTTGATCGCGGCATCGGCCTGTGCCGGATCGGTGAAGAAATTCTTGCAGGGCGCGCCGATCAATTCATCGCGGGTGCGTCCCGTGAGCGCAATCATCTGTTCGTTGACGTCCGAAATGATGCCTTGCGGATTGGTCGTCATCAGCGCGTCGATATTCGATTCGATCAGGGAACGGGTATAAAACTGTTGATCGCGCAAACGCTGATCGAGTTGCGCGCGCGCCTCTTCGATTTGCTTGCGCGCCGTGTTATCGGTGCCGATCAGCAGATAACCGATGATTTTTTCCTGCACATCGCGCAATGCCGTCACCGAAACGATCGCCGGGAAGCGGCTGCCGTCTTTGCGGATGTAGGTCAGTTCGTAGATATCTTCGATGCCGCGCGAGGCCTTGAAGACCAGCGCCTCGAAACCCGGCGTGATGGACGTATCGAGTTCCAGGCTCAATGTCGTGGCGCGCGCTATCAATTCCTGGTGATCGGAGATGTCGGCGGGTGTGATCCGGTTGACCACATCGACCGCCGCATAACCCAGCATGCGCTCGGCACCGACATTGAAGATCTGGATAACGCCCTTTTCATCGGTAGCGATGCTGGAAAAGTTGGCGCTGTTGAAAATGGCATCCTGTAATGCGCCGGTCTTGAGCAGACTGGCCTGGCGCCTCACTTCCAGAATACCTTCGGAGCCGCTGTGTTTTTCGGCTGCGCCATCCTGGATATCGGTAGGTAACATAAGCGTTTCCGTAGTCGGCAATCACTCAGCAAGCGACTTGAAGCAGGCGCGTTACTGCAAAGCAGGCTCACGGATTGCCGCATCGGCCGGCGATCAAAACGCAGACGAACAGCAGCAAGGGGGAGAGAGGGCGACAGCGAATCGAAGAGCGGTTGAACAAACGGCAGAATAAACCGCCGGAATCGATGGTCGACGCTAGAAAATGTCTTTGGAAATAGTATCAGAGTTGTCCTACATAGGCCTGCTTATTTATCTGCTTTTTATGCCTTTTTCTGACTGTAACTGTCCTGAAATAAAAAAACGACAACCGAAGTTGTCGTTTTGCATCGTCAATCAGCAGCGTTGCTTATACCAACTTCAAACGCACATCGACATTACCGCGGGTGGCGTTTGAATATGGGCAAACTTGATGTGCTTTTTCGATCAGCGCCTGCGCCACTTCGCGATCGAGGCCGGGCAGTGAAACAGCCAGTTCGATATCCAGGCCGAAACCGTTTGGAATCTGGCCGATGCCGACGCTGGCCGTGATGTTGAAATCTGCCGGCAATGCGAGTTTTTGCTGACTGGCGACCAGCTTGGTGGCGCCGATGAAGCAGGCGGAATAACCGGCCGCAAATAATTGTTCGGGATTAGTGCCGTCGCCACCGCCGCCGCCGAGTTCTTTCGGTGTGCTCAGTTTGACATCCAGTACTTTGTCCGAAGATACGGAACGGCCGTCGCGGCCGCCGGTTGCAGTAGCTTGAGCTGTGTATAAGACTTTTTCGACTTTCATGATATTTCCTTTTAACAGCCGGTATGAGAGGAAAAGAAACAGCGTCCGGCGTGCCCGCTGCGTCAGGTTTGCTAAATTCAATAAATAATTTATAACAATTAAATTGCGAACAACTTAAATAGTATCTTGCCTGGTTGCCTTGCTCGATCCACTGGCTTACCAGCCGACCTGCATTTACTCAACTTACTTGCTACGGTATTGCTACAACGATGCATCACTCTTCCAACTGCGCCTGCAACTTCTCGCGCACTACATTCAACTCGTCGCGTATAGCGACAATGCGCGACATTTCCGGCAGCAAGCATCCTATTTTCCCCGGCACGGCCTGTGCGCGGCGTTTCAATGCCCTGCCCTGATCGCTCAGTTTTACCGCCACCCGCCGCTCATCAACCGTATCGCGCTGGCGATGCAATAAACCCATGCTTTCCATGCGCTTCAGCAAGGGGGTCAAGGTACCGGAATCCAGATAGAGGCGCTTACCGAGCTCGGAGACGATAATGCCGTCCTGCTCCCATAACACCATCATGACCAGATATTGCGGATAGGTCAGATCGAGATCCTTCAAAATCTTTTTATACGATTTGGTCATCGCCAGCGACGCGGAATACATCGCAAAGCACAGCTGGTTATCCAGCAGCAAGGCTTGATCGGCCTGGCTGATTTCATTTGCTGATTTTTTGGTTGGCGTTGACATGAAACGGATACTAAATCACCGAAATTTAAATTGCAAGCAATTTAATTGCAGAAAATTTAAATAATTAAAGTATCATGCGGACAATGCAGCCGGACCCGCAGCCGGACAATGAAAAACGTCGATTACAATGGAAATTTGAAACTTGAAGCATCCGAACACGCTCCCGCAAGCCCAAGAGGCAACATCGCTGGCCCTGTTTTGCAAAGTGGTCGACAACTATGGCGACATCGGGATCTGCTGGCGCCTGGCGCAGCAACTGGCGCGGGAACATGGCATCGCCGTGACCTTGTGGGTCGATGATTTGCGGAGCTTCCAGAGGATTTGCCCGGAAGTCGCCATCGAATGCGAGCGTCAGCAGATCGGCGCCGTGACGGTCAGGCACTGGCGCGATCAAGACGGTGTGTTTGCACCCGGCGACATTGCCGATATCGTGATTGAATTTTTTGCCTGCGACATCCCGCCCGCCTACATTACGGCGATGTCGAAGCGTGCGCCGCGTCCGGTGTGGCTGAATCTGGAAGGGCTTACCGCGGAAACATGGGTGGAAGGTTGCCATACCTTGCCGTCACCTCATCCGTCGCTGCCTTTGACCAAGTATTTTTTCTTTCCCGGCTTTACCAGCCGCACCGGCGGCTTGCTGCTCGAATCCGGGTTGGAACAACAGCGCCAGGCATTCCAGCGCGATCAAGCCGGGATGGCCGCGTTTCTCGGGCAATTCGGCGTCACGCCGGCCGAGATAGCCGCCTTGAAAGTATCCTTGTTTTGTTACCCTCAGGCGCCGATTGCCGACTTGTTCGCCGCGTGGCAAAGCAGCGGCAAAGCGATTACCTGCCTGGTGCCGGAAGGCGTTGCCACCGATGCCGTTCAAGCTTTTCTCGGGCAAGCCGCAACGGTCGGCGCCGGCATGACCCGCGGCGCGCTGACGGTGCGCGTGCTGCCCTTTATGCCGCAGCCCGACTACGACAAACTGCTATGGGCGTGCGACCTCAATTTTGTGCGAGGCGAAGATTCCTTCGTTCGCGCGCAGTGGGCGGGGCATCCGTTTATCTGGCACATCTATCCGCAAGACAAAGATTTGCATCACGTTAAATTGAATGCTTTTTTACAATCCTATACGGCAAAGACAGACGATCTGATTGCGTTGTCGCTCGCCTGGAATGCCGCCGCAAAAGAAACCATCGATTGGGCCGCGTTATGGTCTTCATTTGAAGCAGAGATGCCAAAAATTGCCGCCATGGCCATCGATTGGCAGCGCCAAATGTTGGCAAATGGCGACTTGGCGTCCAATTTACTCAGGTTTGCGGCAGGAGTTAGGCAGGAGTGATTCAGAAATAGGTTAAAATGTATGGCTAATTTTTAACGCAATCTAAAATTCAATCATACGTGGGCTTGCGGTGTTTTTACCGGTAGGCCACAAACGATTTTGTGCAACCTACTTTTTACGACTATTCGCTATGAAACCAGCAAAAGAAATTCGTGTCGGCAACATCATTATGGTTGACGCTAAACCTATGATCATTTTGCGCTCCGACGTCAACGGTTCGAGCCGCACGGGCTTCACCTACAAGTGGAAGATGAAGAATCTTCTGACAAACAGTCCTTCGGAAAACGTTTTCCGCGGCGACGACAAATTCGATGTCGTTGTCCTCGACAAAAAAGCGGTTACCTATTCCTATTTCGCCGATCCGCTGTACGTATTCATGGACGCCGACTACGAACAATTTGAAATCGAAGGCGAGAATCTGGGCGAGGCCCTGAACTACCTGAAAGACGGCATGGAATGCGAAGCTGTTTTTTACGACGGCAAGGCCATTTCTGTCGAATTGCCGACAACGATCGTTCGCCAGATTGTTTACTCGGAACCAGCGGTTAAAGGCAATACTTCTGGCAACGTCCTGAAAGAAGCCAAGATCGAAAATCCGATTGAAGCGCATCGCCACACTGTGATGGTGCCGTTGTTCGTCAGCCAGGACGACATGATCGAAATCGATACGCGCACTAACGAATACAAACGGGTAATTCGTAACTGATACGCAACTGATTTGGTTCGCTGATTACAAAAAACGCTGCAGACTTTTCTGCAGCGTTTTTTTTCGTCCATGTATTTGGTAGCTATTGACGGTCGCGAGACTGATCAGTGAGCAGTGCGGGTACGCGCCAAACGAAAAATATCCGCTTCGCTAAACCCAATATTTTCCTGATGTTTGGCGCATACCCACACTACTCACCGCTCAGTCCCGCTTTTTCTTTATGGTTTTAAATAGTCGTCTTGGCCTATCCAGGCGGGCTGCGACTTTTCCAAAAATGCACGCAGACCTTCTCGCCCTTCTTCCGATGCCCGTAAATCGGCGATGACGCCGGCTGTGCTTGCACGCAAAGCATCTGGATCCTGTGACTTTGCGGCAGCGCTGAC
>DASYCG010000137.1:0-17209 GCA_036500325.1 Herbaspirillum sp.
CTTAAGATACACACCGCACACACCTTTTCCGTCGCGATGAACTTTGAGCATAATCTGCATCGCAGTTTCCCGATCCTTCTGAAAATACTCCTGAATGATGGCGACCACGAATTCCATGGGCGTGTAATCATCGTTTAACAACATAACAACATACATAGACGGCGGCTTGAGCTTTTGCTCACGCTCCACAATAACCGTACCGTCCTGATTTTCATGCTTTGTAACCATTCGTCTACTCTTACTCTAAACGCCCAACGTGATACCAAATTTACAGCAAAACGGTTTGAAGCTGGTATTGATATTACGCGTTTTCAGCTTAGTACGCAGATGACACTGATTTATCCTAAATCAAGACCCATGTAGGCGATCAGACGAATAAATCATATTTAGCCCCTACCGAAATGGCTTGACTTTTCTTTTTTTCGCAAGAAGAATAGAAACTATTAATGAGTGCTCTACTTGTTGATATGGAGAGAGCAAGTTTTGCAAAGGGCTGCGATTTGGATTAAACGCCATGCTCTTGCCTTAACGGCTCGTGTGATTGGTTTTTATTGGAAAGACGTTTTTTATGGCAACTGGCACAGTCAAATGGTTCAATGATTCAAAAGGCTACGGTTTCATCACACCGGACGACGGTGGCGAAGATCTGTTCGCGCACTTCTCGCAAATTCAAATGAGTGGCTTCAAGACGCTGAAAGAAGGTCAAAAAGTCCAATTTGAAGTTTCGCAAGGCTCGAAAGGCCAACAAGCCTCTAACATCCAGGCTCCCCAATAATCATCTTTATCGGGTTGCAGCGGCCCCGCCCAGGCGGGGCTTTTTTATTGGCTATCGGTGCGCCCATGAAAAAAGCCAGGAAAAATCCTGGCTTTTTTATCGTACAGGCAGAAATGCCTGCCTGATTTACCTAAAAATTACATATTTGCGATCATGACCTCACCGAAGCCGGAGCACGACACTTGTGTTGCGCCTTCCATCAGACGGGCGAAATCGTAAGTTACTTTCTTCGACGAAATCGATTTTTGCATCGAATCGATGATCAGATCGGCAGCTTCGAGCCAGCCCATGTGACGCAGCATCATTTCCGCAGACAGAATCACCGAACCTGGATTGACGTAATCCTTGCCGGCATATTTTGGCGCAGTGCCGTGCGTCGCTTCAAACATGGCGACAGTGTCGGACAAGTTCGCGCCTGGAGCGATACCGATACCGCCGACTTGCGCCGCCAGAGCGTCGGAGACATAGTCGCCGTTCAGGTTCAATGTCGCGATGACGCTGTATTCATTAGGACGCAACAAGATTTGTTGCAAAAATGCATCAGCGATCACGTCCTTGATGATGATTTCTTTGCCGGTCTTCGGATTCTTGAATTTGCACCATGGGCCGCCGTCGATCAATTTTGCGCCGAAGTCCTTTTGTGCTGTTTCATAAGCCCAGTCACGGAAACCACCTTCGGTGAATTTCATGATGTTGCCTTTGTGCACGATGGTCACGGACGGCTTGTCATTGTCGATCGCATATTGGACAGCCTTGCGCATCAGGCGCTCGGTGCCTTCGCTCGACACCGGCTTGATGCCGATACCGGAAGTTTCCGGGAAGCGAATCTTGGTGACGCCCATTTCCTTGATCAGGAAATCGATCACTTTTTTGGCGCCGTCCGTGCCTTTGGCCCATTCGATGCCGGCGTAAATATCTTCCGAGTTTTCACGGAAAATCACCATGTCGGTTTTTTCAGGCTCTTTCACTGGCGAAGGCACACCCTTGAACCAACGCACTGGGCGCAAGCAAACATACAAATCCAGTTTTTGACGCAACGCCACGTTCAGCGAAGTAATGCCGCCGCCGACCGGTGTTGTCAAAGGACCTTTGATCGAGACGACGTATTCTTTAACGACGTCCAGCGTTTCTTCAGGCAACCAGACATCCGGGCCATAGACCTTGGTCGATTTTTCGCCGGCATATACTTCCATCCAGCTGATTTTCTTCTTGCCGCCGTAAGCCTTGGCCACGGCTGCATCGACAACTTTCATCATGACCGGGTTGATATCAACGCCGGTGCCGTCGCCTTCGATAAACGGAATGATCGGATTATCAGGAACGTTCAGCGAAAAATCCGCATTGACGGTGATTTTCTGACCTTCGGCTGGCACTTTAATATGTTGATACATCGTTTGGCTCCGGAATAGACTGAATTGAATCGGGACGGCTGAAGCTGGTCGGACACCGGTAAGTCGATTAGCGCCCGCCAAGTCTTATATAAGACATAAGACGATAGCGTGCCATTATGCACGACTATTTTACTGGACGCCACTTTTTTGCGACACTCGGGCATGCCTCTTATTTTATTCAATAAACCCTATCAAGTGATGTGCCAGTTCTCGCATCATGCCACGCGCCCGACCTTGGCGAATTACCTCGATATTCCCGACATTTATCCGGCCGGAAGGCTGGACGCCGACAGTGAAGGCCTGCTGCTGTTGACCGATGACGGACGCCTGCAGCACCGTATCAGCCATCCTGACAGCAATAAGCAGAAAACCTATCTGGTACAGGTAGACGGCATACCCGGCAAAGCCGCGCTGACGCGTTTGCGTGCGCCGCTGGATCTCGGCGATTTCGTCACTTTGCCGTGCCAGGCCAGCCGGGTCGAAGCGCCAGACTGGTTATGGGAACGCAATCCGCCGATCCGGCAGCGCCAGGATCAGCCCACCGGCTGGCTGAGCGTTACCCTTTCCGAAGGCAAAAACCGCCAAATCAGGCGCATGACCGCCGCAGTGGGCTTGCCGACCCTGCGCCTGATACGCATCGCGATCGGCCCGTTCAGCCTGGCGACGCATCCGCTGATGCCGGGCGAATCGATGACGGTGGATGCCGGCAAATTATAAAGAAATGTAAAGTCGCCGCTTTTATTAATAAACGCTGTCAACCGAGTCATCCGAGGCCCGTTATTCGCACTGATTCAACCGAATCATGGGTTACCTAAAACTTGCACTGGAGAATTTCAAAATGAATAAATTAGTCGCTGCTCTGATCGCCGGCCTGTTCGCTACCTCCGTTTATGCACAAACTCCAGCCGCTGCGCCAGCAGCGCCGGCTGCCGCACCAGCCAAGGCCGATGCTATGGCGCCAAAGGCTAAAAAAACCAAAAAAGCAAAGAAAGCAAAGAAAGCCGCTGCTCCAGCTGCTGATGCTGCTGCAGCTCCAGCTGCTCCAGCCGCAAAATAAGCCATTGCATTTAGCAGCATCGAAGGCAGGCTCGTCCTGCCTTTTTTTTCGTCCTGCTTTTTATTCCGAGCGGTTCCATATCGGTATAATCTTCAAACTCTCGCGACTACCACGACTCTCATGAACCGATTCGCCATTCCCGTTTTTGCCACCCTGTTGGCGCTAAGCGCAGCCGCGCCGGCGATTGCACAACAGCAGAAATTTCCCGTGACGCAACTGACCGCCGGCATGTATGTGATTCAAGCCGAAGTCGCCGCGACCGAGGCCCAACGCGAGCAAGGCCTGATGTTCCGCAAACAACTGGGCCCGAACCAAGGCATGGTATTTCTGTTCGGCGAGCCTGCCGGTGTATGCATGTGGATGAAAAATACGCTGCTGCCGCTGTCGGTCGCGTTTCTCGATGCCAATCGCAAAATCATCAATATCGAAGATATGAAAGCGGAGACGACCGATTCGCATTGCGCCCAGGGACCGGCCAACTATGCGCTGGAAATGAACTTGGGCTGGTTCAAGCAGAAGAACATCAAACCCGGCATGACGATTGAAGGCCTGCCGCAATAGTCAAAACCCCCGCACGACGAAAGTCATGCGGGGGTTTTGTTTTGCGACAATCTATTCAGCGATCTTCGCATCAAGCGAAAACCAGGGAATAATTATGCAGTTGCGGTCAATGCCTTGATTGCGGCAGACAGACGGCTCTTATGGCGAGCTGCCTTGTTCTTGTGAATGATTTTCTTGTCGGCGATACGATCGATCGTCGATACCGAATTTTGGTACACAGTTGCCGCAGCAGCTTTGTCGCCTGCTTCGATTGCCTTACGGACAGCTTTGATTGCTGTACGCAATGTCGAACGCTGGCTGGAATTGTGAGCGTTTTGCTTGACTGCTTGACGAGCGCGTTTGCGCGCTTGTGCGGTATTTGCCATGAATAATTTCCTAAATCGGTATCGGCCGCAATATTCTAACGCAATGTGTTTTAGTTCTATCGCGATGCGGAATTCTGTAAAGTCGCAAATTATAGCGACTTTTCATTGATGTGGCAAACGAAATAGCAAAGCGGATTGCCCTGCCCCCACACGCCGCCGGACCGATGTTGCAAAAGACCGACATATTGCCACATTTCCCCTATTTTTCATAAAACCCGTGCTGTCGCCGCAGCACTTCGCGGGGTGCCCTGCGAACCGTCTATAATGACGCCGCATGAACTTGCACAAGACGCTTGCCACCGTTTCTGGCATGACGATGGTCTCCCGCATTACCGGACTATTTCGAGAGATTTTATTCGCCCGTGCGTTTGGCGCATCTGCCTATACCGACGCCTTCAATATCGCATTCCGTATTCCCAATCTGCTGCGCCGGCTGTTCGCCGAAGGTGCGTTCTCGCAGGCGTTTGTGCCGATCCTGGCCGAATATAAAAACCAGAAGGGTCATACCGCCACCAAAACCCTGGTGGATCATGTCGCCACCGCGTTGATATGGGCCATGCTGATTACTTGCATCGTCGGCATCATCGGAACGCCTTTTATTGTTTATATCATTGCAACCGGCCTGGCGAGCAATCAGGACGCCTTCCACGCCTCCGTAGTGATGACGCAATGGATGTTCCCCTACATCGGATTCATGGCGTTTGTGGCGCTGTCCGGCGGCATTCTCAATACCTGGCACGAATTCAAGATTCCCGCATTTACGTCGGTTTTGCTGAATCTGGCATTTATCGCCGGCTCGCTGCTGTTGGCGCCTTTCCTGAAACAGCCCATTTATGCAATGGCCGTGGCGGTGGTGGTCGGCGGAATATTGCAGGTCGCCATCCAGATCCCGGCGCTCATCAAAATCGGCATGCTGCCGCGTATTGCGCTCAATCCCGCCATCGGCTTGCGCGACCCGGGCGTGCGCAGGGTTCTGAAAAAAATGGGGCCGGCAGTATTTGCCGTGTCGGCAGCGCAAATCAGTTTGATGATCAATACCAATATCGCCTCGCGGCTGGTCCATGGCAGCGTCTCCTGGCTGTCGTATGCGGATAGATTGATGGAATTTCCTACCGCCTTGCTGGGCGTCGCGCTCGGCACCATTCTCTTGCCGAGTCTGTCGAAAGCCAACGTCGACGGCGACATTGCCGAGTATTCGTCATTGCTCGACTGGGGTCTGCGCTTGACCTTTTTGCTGGCGCTCCCCTGCGCGGTCGGGCTGGCGACACTATCGCAGGCATTGACCGCCACACTATTTCACTACGGCAAATTCGATGCGGTTGCGGTGGTGATGACCAGCCATGCGCTGGTCGCCTATGGCGTGGGATTACTCGGGCTGATCGTGGTCAAAATCCTGGCGCCGGGTTTTTATGCGAAACAAGATATCAAAACGCCGGTCAAAATCGCCGTCGGCGTGCTGATCGCAACCCAATTGATGAATTATATGTTTGTACCGATTTTTGCTCATGCGGGCCTGGCGCTGTCGGTAGGGATTGGCGCCTGCTTGAATGCCGGCTTTCTGTACTGGGGATTGCGCCATCAAGGCATCTATACGCCCTTACCCGGCTGGGGCATTTTTTTGCTGCGGCTGATCGGCGCGTCGATATTGCTGGGCGCCACCGCGCTATGGGGCAGCGCACACTTTGATTGGATCGGCTTGCGCGCGCACCCGGTAATACGGGTCGGTGCGCTGTTGTCGATATTGAGTGCCTGCGCCGTCATTTATTTCGGGGCGCTGATGGCAATGGGGTTTCGCTTCCGCGACTTCAAGCGGGTCAGCCGCTGATATCGTCTTTACAACTTACCGGTAAAACAAGTTACAAGCGTTTTGTTTGCAAACTGCGATTCTTTGGTAGCATGATTGCCATATGACGCTCAAATCTTTAGATTATTTTTCTTCGCTGGTGCGCCAGGACGATTCGTTTCCGCTGTTTGAAACAGCGTTGGCGATCGGACAGGATGTTTATCCGCACCTGGATTTCGCGGCGCATCAGGTTGAAATCGACACCATCGGATTTCAATTGCTCAAGCGGATTCCCGCCGATGCCTCGCATATCCAGAAATTACGCATGCTGAACCATTTGTTTTTTCAGGAAATGGGCTTTGCCGGGAACGTCAATAATTTTTTCGATGCCGATAACAGCTACGTGCATCGCGTGATGGCCACGCGGCGCGGCATCCCTATTTCGCTGGCGGTGATTTACATGGAATTGGGCCAGCAGATCGGCCTCGACATGAAGGGCATTTCATTCCCTGGCCATTTCCTGATGAAGCTGACCGTGCAATCGGGTGAAATTGTGCTGGATCCGATCAACGGCAGCAGCCTGTCACGCGAAGAGCTGGAAGAGCGCATCGAACCGTATATGGGGCAGCACAGCGAATACGGCGAACTGCCGCTGGCCGCTTATTTACGTGCCGCGCATCCACGCGAAATCGTGGAACGCATGCTGCGTAATCTGAAAGCAATCTTTATGGATTCGGAGCGTTGGCAGAGAGTACTGGATGTGCAGCAGCGATTAGTCATTCTGCTGCCGGACGATATCACCGAGCGCCGCGATCGCGGCCTGGCCTATGCCAATCTGTCAGACCCGCATGCCGCACTGGAAGACCTGGAAGCGTATCTGAGTTTGCGTCCCGAAGCCAGCGATGCGCCGGCCCTCCAGGAAAAGATGGCCGGCCTGCGGGCCGCCATCCGCCGTCTGAATTAATAGCCTGAATTAACAGCCTCAATTAAATCGTCAAGCCTTGGCGCGTGCTTCGATAACTTCCCACTTTTCCAACGCATCCAGCAATAAGCCATCCAATTCGGCAAAGCGATCATTCAAGCGCTTCACTTCATCCGGCTTTTGCTTGTACAGATCGGCGTCGGCCAACTTGGCGGATATTTCCGCCTGCTCCGTTTCCAGCTTCGCAATCAGCTGCGGCAATTCATCCAGCTCGCGCTGTTCTTTGTAGCTGAGCTTTTTCTTTGGCGCCGGCGCGGTCGATACCGCTACCGAGGCCGCCGACTTCACGTCCTGCTTGCCTTTGACGGCCACGGGCTGGCTGCTGGGCCGCTGACGCTCCCAATCCGTATAACCGCCGACATACTCGCGCCAGAAACCGTTGCCTTCCGACGCAATGACCTGCGTCACCACGTTGTCCAGGAATGTGCGGTCATGGCTGACCAGGAAGACCGTACCTGCATATTCTTCCAGCAATTCTTCCAGCAACTCCAGCGTATCGATATCCAGATCGTTGGTCGGCTCATCGAGTACCAGCACATTGGCCGGCTTGGCGAACAGACGCGCCAGCAACAAACGGTTGCGCTCGCCGCCGGAGAGCGACTTGACCGGCGAACGCGCACGCTCCGGCGCAAACAGAAAATCGCTGAGATACGTCATCACATGGCGGCGCTGGCCGTTGATTTCGACCCAGTCGCTGCCCGGCGCAATGGTGTCGGCCAGGCTGGCATCTTCATTGAGCTGCGCGCGCATCTGATCGAAATAAGCCACTTGCAGCTTGGTGCCTTGGCGCACGGTGCCGCTGTCGGGTGTTTCCTCGCCCAGAATCATTTTCAGCAGCGTGGTCTTGCCGGCGCCGTTCTGGCCGATCAGGCCGACCTTGTCGCCGCGCAGAATGGTGGCGCTGAAATCGCTGACGATGATCTTGTCGCCATAAGCCTTATTGATATTTTCCAGTTCGGCGACGATTTTGCCGGAACGTTCGCCGGCCGATACATCCAGCTTGACCTGCCCTTGCTGCTCGCGGCGCGCACTGCGCGCCAGCCGCAATGCTTCCAGACGCCGCACGCGGCCTTCATCGCGCACCCGGCGCGCCTTGACGCCTTTGCGTATCCAGATTTCTTCCTGCGCCAGGAATTTATCGAACTTGGCGTTCTCGACTTCTTCGATTTCCAGTTGCTCGGCCTTGCGCGTCTGGTAAGCCGTGAAATTGCCGGGAAACGACAGCAATTTGCCGCGATCCAGTTCGATGATGCGCGTCGCGACGTTATCCAGGAAACTGCGGTCATGGGTAATGAACAGGACGCTGCCCTTGTAGTCCCGCAGCAAACCCTCCAGCCACATGATCGAACCGAAATCCAGATGGTTGGTCGGTTCATCGAGCAGCAGCACATCGGGAGAACTGACCAGCGCGCAAGCCAGCGCCACGCGCTTTTGCATACCGCCGGACAAGGTGCCCATCAATGCATCTTTATTCAGATTCAGGCGATCCAGCGTGGTCTCGACTTTATTGCCGAGACTCCAGGCATCGGCCGCATCCAGTTTGAGCTGGATGACATGCATGCGCTCCATGATCGCTTCGTCGTCATCGCCGCCGAATTGGCCGGTCAATGCATCGTATTCCGCCAGCAGCGCCTGCATTTCACCCATGCCGGAGGCAACCGCATCGAACACCGACATTTCCGGCGCAAAGTGCGGTTCCTGGTCGACATAAGCGATTTTGATCCCCTGCTGCATCACCAACAGGCCGTCGTCCAGCCTGGATACGCCCGAAATGGTTTTCAGCAGGGACGACTTGCCGGTGCCGTTACGGCCGATCAGACCGACGCGCTCGCCCGACTCAAGAGAAAATTCTGCGTGATCCAGCAACGCAACGTGACCAAACGCGAGTTGCGCGTTTGAAATAGAAATGACAGCCATAGGATTAAATTTGGGCGACAGGCGGCGAAAAAAACGCCCTACGCCGCCGATACAGGAAATGAAATAAGTCCGCATTGTACCGACAGCAAGGAATTGCTGCCGGTTTGTCCGGCGAACGAACGGTTGTCTGTGGTGCCTCCGACACGAATCGAACGTGTGACCTATCCCTTAGGAGGGGATCGCTCTATCCACTGAGCTACGGAGGCACATCGACGGCACAAGCTGCCGGCGCGCTATTGTAACGGTTGAGGCTATGGATTGAAAGCGAGCAGCGGAATTGTGCTTCCGTTGCGCTTCACTCGCTGCTTAATTTATAACCGATACCGCGTATGGTCTTGATATTTTCCGCGGCAACGCCCAGGGACTTACGAAGACGCATGATATGCACATCGATCGTGCGTTCCTCGATAAATGTATGATCGCCCCAGACCTTGTCGAGCAACTGGGCGCGGGAAAATATGCGGTCCGGATGCGCCGCCAGAAAGCGCAGCAGCTTGAATTCCGATTGATCCAGGTCGACCGGCACCGTATCGACGGTCACTTCAAACCGTTCGGTATCGATACGGATTGCGCCGTGCACCAAGACCTTTTTTCCCAATTCAGGCGTCTTGCGGCGCAACAGCGCCTGAATCCGGGCCACCAGCTCCTTCGGCGAGAACGGTTTGGTCACGTAATCGTCGGCGCCGTGATCGAGTCCTTTGACTTTGTCTTCTTCCATGCCGCGCGCGGTCAGCATGATAATCGGCAAGGCCGCCGTCCGGCTGTCGTCGCGCAATTGGCTCAACAGCGCCAGGCCGGATGAATCGGGCAGCATCCAGTCCAGCAGCACTACGTCCGGCAAGGCCTTGGCAATATGCGCCAGAGCTTGCTTCGCGTCGTAGGCCAGCGTGACGGCATAGTTGGCGTCTTGCAGCATGAAGCGCAGCAGCTCCGAAATGCTGGGCTCGTCCTCCACAATCAGAATAGTCGTTTGATCTTTTGACATAGGTGCAACGGCAACCTGTTGTAAGTTTGTAAAATTTTAAGGTTGTACCAACGCGGAATATCCATTTGCTGCAACTCAGGCAGCCAGCACCTTGTCTGCTATGCGCTGCGCCATGTCTTGTGCCTCCTTGCCGTCACGCGCCTCCACCATCACGCGCAACAAGGGTTCGGTGCCGGACGGACGAATCAATACCCGCCCGGTGTCGCCCAGCAGTTGTTCGACCAAGGCTTTTTCGGCCTGCATCGCGTGATTGTTTTGCCAATCGAAACCCTGCGGAATTCTGACGTTGATCAGCACTTGCGGATACATGCGGATATCCTCGGTGCATTGCGCCAGCGACAGTCCGCTGCGCTTCAGGCTGCACAAAATCTGCAACGCCGAAATGATGCCGTCGCCGGTGGTATGGCGATCCAGACATAACAGGTGGCCGGAGCCTTCGCCGCCGAACAGCCAGTTACGCTGTTGCAATTGTTCGAGAATATAACGGTCGCCGACCTTGGCGCGCACAAATTCGATGCCCCGCTCCTTGAAGGCCACTTCCAGCGCCATATTGGTCATCAGCGTGCCGACAACACCAGGCACAGGCGCCATTTCCAGACGCTCCTTGACCATCACATACAGCAATTCGTCGCCGTTGTAGATACGCCCGTCTGCATCGACCATCACCAAGCGGTCGGCATCGCCATCCAGTGCAATGCCGATATCGGCCTTGTTGGCGCGCACCGCCAAGACCAGTGCTTCGGGCGAGGTTGCGCCGAAATCCTTGTTGATATTCAGGCCGTCGGGCTTGTTGCCGATCGCAATCACCTCTGCGCCCAACTCATGGAATACATGCGGCGCGATATGATAAGCGGCGCCATGCGCGCAATCGACCACGATGGTCATGCCATGCAGATCGAGCGCACTCGGAAAAGTGCTTTTGCAAAATTCGATATACCGTCCTGCAGCGTCGTCCAGGCGCTTGGCTTTGCCTAGTGTGCCGGCCGCCACGCAATCCATCGGCAACTCAAGCGCTATTTCAATTTCCGCCTCGACTGCATCCGGCAATTTGTTGCCGTGTTCCGAAAAGAATTTAATGCCGTTATCTTCGAATGGATTGTGCGACGCCGAAATGACGACACCCGCGGACAGGCGCAAGGCCCGCGTCAGATAGGCGACCGCCGGCGTAGGCACCGGCCCGGCCAGTAAGACATCGACACCTGCAGCGGCAAATCCGGCTTCCAGCGCCGCTTCCAGCATATAGCCGGAAATCCGTGTGTCTTTGCCGATCAGGACCGTCGGCCTGACGCCCGGCAGCGGCGACTTGGCCAGGACCTTGCCGGCAGCCCAACCCAGCCGCATTACAAAATCCGGGGTGATTGGCGCAGTCCCTACACAACCGCGGATACCATCAGTTCCAAAATATTTAGCCATCTATCTTTTCTTGTTGAACGTGCTTTGCATATGTTTTTTGAAACGTGCTTATCGACAATACCGGGCGAACGCACTTCGAGGATGTAAATTATCGATTATTTTTATCTAAATTATTTAACTATTTTCCATGCCCATGGCTGCCTGCCACACTGTCAGTGCATCTAGTGTTTCCGCTACATCATGCACGCGTACTATCGCCGCTCCCAGCGCCGCTGCGGCAACCGCCGCACCGAGGCTGCCGGCCAAGCGCTGTTCCACCGCCTTGCCGGTCAGTGCGCCGATCATCGATTTGCGGGACATCGCGGCCAACAGCGGCAAATCCAGCGCATCGGCAATATGCCGCAAGTCCCGCAACAAGCGCACATTATGCGCCTGCGTTTTACCGAACCCAAAACCGGGATCGATGCATAAACGCGAGCGCGTGATGCCGGCGCCGACAGCGGCATCCACCCGCTGTTGCAAGAATTGCGTCACCTCCAGGCTGACGTCGTCATATTCCGGCGCCTGCTGCATCGTCTGCGGATTGCCTTGCATATGCATGATACATAAGGCACAGTCGCCTTCCGCAAGCGAGGCCAGAGCGCCCGGCGCCTGGAATGCATTGACATCGTTGATCATATCCGCGCCGGCTGCGATCACCTCGCGCATGACTTCAGGCTTATTGGTATCGACCGAAATCGGCTTGCCGCAGTCGCGCAACGCATACACCACCGGCATCAGGCGGCGCAACTCTTCTTGCGTCGATATGGGGGCGACGCCCGGACGGGTCGATTCAGCACCGATGTCGATCAGATCGACACCATCGGCGATCATTTGTTCAGCGTGCGATAACGCCGCTTCCAGATGGTAAAAATGCCCGCCGTCGGAAAACGAATCGGGCGTTACATTCAGAATACCCATCACCAACGGACGTTCGCCGAAAGCCGGCAGCGGCAATCGATAGCGGCCGCACTCTAGGAATTTTTTAGGCATGAAACTTTAGGCATGAAACAGAAGACTTGAAACCGAAGACTTGAAACCGGCGGCTTAAAAATGAAAAGAGCGAGGATTGCTCCCCGCCCTTGGCATGCAGATCAATTAGCCGATGACGCTGAAATCAGGCCGGCGCAGTTGCGGTCGGCGAAACATCTTCAGGCTTGTTGTCGCTGCCCGTCCGTTTGGCTGGAATACCGGCCTTGGGTGGACGCGGCTCGTTGCCTTCCATGATGTCGTTGATCTGATCCGCATCGATGGTTTCCCACTCAAGCAAAGTCTTGGCCATCACATCGACCTTGTCGCGGTTTTCTTCCAGCAGTTTGCGCGACAACGCATATTGCGCATCGAGAATGCTGCGGATTTCAGCATCGACCTTTTGCTGTGTCGCTTCGGAGACGGTCTTGGCCGACATGCGGCCGAAATACGCATCCTGTTCGGTATCTTCGTACACCATCGTGCCCAGGCTTTCGGACATGCCGTAACGTGTCACCATCGCCCGCGCCAACTTGGTTGCACGTTCGAAGTCGTTGGAAGCGCCGGTCGACATCTGATGCATGAAGATTTCTTCCGAAATACGGCCGCCGAACAGAATGGCGATTTCTTCCAGCATCTTGTCCTTGTACATATTGACGCGATCGTGTTCCGGCAACTGCCAGGTCAGGCCCAGCGCGAAACCGCGCGGCATGATCGTGACCTTATGCACCGGATCCGCCTTCGGCAACAACTTGGCGACCACGGCATGGCCGGACTCGTGGTAGGCCGTATTGCGGCGTTCTTCTTCGCGCATCACGGCGGACTTGCGTTCCGGACCCATGACGATTTTGTCCTTGGCATCTTCAAAGTCGGACATTTCCACCAGTCGCTTGCTGCGGCGGGCTGCGAACAATGCCGCCTCATTCACCAGGTTGGCCAGATCGGCGCCGGAAAAACCAGGTGTGCCGCGTGCCAGGATGTCGGCTTTGACATCGGTAGCGATAGGCACCTTGCGCATGTGCACATACAGAATTTGTTCGCGGCCGCGAATATCCGGCAAACCGACCATCACCTGACGGTCGAAACGACCCGGACGCAACAGCGCTTTATCGAGTACGTCGGCACGATTGGTCGCGGCAATCACGATCACGCCCGAATTGACTTCAAACCCGTCCATTTCGACCAGCATCTGATTCAGTGTCTGTTCGCGTTCATCGTTACCGCCACCCATGCCTGCGCCGCGATGACGGCCGACCGCATCGATTTCATCGATGAAAATAATGCAGGGTGCGTGTTTTTTGGCGTTTTCAAACATGTCGCGCACGCGGGAAGCGCCGACACCGACAAACATTTCAACGAAATCGGAACCCGAGATCGTGAAGAACGGCACCTTGGCTTCGCCGGCAATCGCGCGCGCCAGCAATGTCTTACCGGTGCCTGGAGGGCCGACCATCAACACGCCGTGGGGAATACGTCCGCCCAGTTTTTGGAATTTGGTTGGATCGCGCAGGAATTCGACGATCTCGTGCACTTCTTCTTTCGCCTCATCGCAACCTGCCACATCGGCAAAAGTAATCGAATTCGCATTTTCGTCCAGCATGCGCGCCTTCGATTTACCGAAGGAGAACGCACCGCCTTTACCGCCGCCCTGCATCTGTCGCATGAAAAACACCCAGACGCCGATCAGCAACAGCATCGGGAACCACGAAATGAATATTTGGGAAAGGAAAGATTGTTCTTCAGGTTGCTTGACGTCGAACTTCACGCCATTGGCCAGCAGATCGCCGACCAGGCCGCGGTCGAGGTAAGTTGCCGCGGTCTTGATCTTTTTGCCGTCCTGGGTAGTCGCGATAATGCTGCGATCTTCGATCGTTGCATCCTTGATGCGTCCCGCCTTGATTTCGGCAATGAAGTCCGAATAAGCAATCGGTGCAGCACCCGCCGCCATCCCGCGATTATCAAATTGCTTGAATACGGTGAATAACACCAGCGCGATGACCACCCAAATGGCGGCTTTTGAAAACATATTGTTCACTAGAATTCCTCCGACGCTTACCGCGCCACACCTTAGTATAAGTCTGATACCGGACGATTTTACTCGGATTCAACAGTCGTTACTACACACTCGCACTACTCGTCCTGACAGATCAGGGGGCTGCACAACACTATTGTCAAAAGGAAATATTTTAGATAATAAGGTTGCTTGGGCTGATATGCGGCATCCACGCCAGAATTTCAAGACATATCAAACCGCAAAATTCACCAAGATATTGTTTTTACGGCATTAATGTGAATTAACTGAAAGGATTGGCCGGGGGATAACCGAATATATCGAATAATTTGCCGAGAATTTATTGCGGATTCTTCAACACCTTACCCAAAAGAAATATCTCGGACGATTTATCGCGACTGGCTTTGGGCTTTTTGGAGGAGACGGTTTTGAAGGTCTGACGGAATTTCATCAGAATTTCGTTGTAACCGGTGCCATTGAAGCATTTCACCAGCAAGGCGCCCGATGGTTTCATGTGCTTTTCGGTAAATTCCAGCGCCAGATCGATAATGTGTTCGATACGGGCGGCGTCCGCAGTGGCGATACCCGATAGATTCGGCGCCATATCCGACAGCACCAGGTCGACCTTGCGCCCGGCCAGCAGCTTTTCCAGTTCTCCCATCGAATATTCTTCGCGAAAGTCGCCCAGAATAAAGTGCACATCGGCAATCGGCGCCATTTCCAGCATGTCGAGCCCGATAATCATGCCATTGATCCGGCCGCCGCCCTGCCCGGACAGCTTGTTACGCACATATTGCGACCAACTGCCGGGGGTGCTGCCGAGATCGACGATGATCTGCCCGGGCTTGATCAGTTTCTCGTCTTCGTCGATCTCCTTCAGCTTATAGGCCGCACGCGCCCTATAACCTTCTTTTTGCGCCAGCTTCACATAGGGATCGTTAATATGATCGTGCAGCCAGTTTTTGTTTAATTTGTTCTTTGCCATTCGCGTAGAATACCGTTTTTAGAGGATTTTCATGTTGAAACTTACACCCGCCGAACGCAGCGAACTGCGTTCCGAAGCGCATGCGCTGAATCCGGTCGTCATGATCGGCGCAGACGGCTTGACGCCGACGGTATTAAAAGAAATCGATTCCAGCCTGAAATCGCACGGCCTGATCAAGATCCGCGTTTTCGGCGACGATCGCGAAGCCCGTGTGGGCATGTACGAAATCATTTGCGAAAAACTATCGGCCTTTCCGATCCAGCATATCGGCAAGCTGCTGATTATCTATCGTCCGAAACCGGAAGCCGGCGCCGAACGCACCGTTACCAGCGGCCGCGGCATGCGCGAAGTGACCATCGTCAAGCCAAGTGCCAGCGGCACCAAACGGCCATCGGTTACCAAAGTCATGGTCAAGGGAAATGAACGGGTCACCGCGGGCGGTTCGATCAAACGCGCCAAACCGCGTCAGAAAAGCGCGAAAAAATCATCGCTGGGGAAAAAATAAAAATCCGGTCGGCCGACCGGATTTTTCAGATCTGTTTTCAGACCTGTTTAGCGTAGTTTAAATGTAGCGCACTTCCAGAATTTCATATTCTCGCAGACCCGACGGCGCTTCAACGCCGACCACGTCGCCGGCGCTCTTGCCGATCAATGCCCGTGCAATCGGCGATGTCACCGATACTTTCGATTCCTTGATGTCGGCCTCGTCGGTGCCGACCACCTGATAGGTCACCTTCTCGCCGGTTTCCAGATTTTCCAGATCGACAGTCGATGCAAACACCACACGGCCATCTGCATTGAGCGTGGTCGGGTCGATGATCAACGCCGCGCCCAGCTTGCCTTCGAGATCGGCGATGCGGCCTTCGATAAAACTCTGACGCTCCTTGGCGGCATCGTAATCGGCATTTTCTGATAAATCGCCGTGCGCGCGCGCTTCGGCGATCGCGCCGATGACGGCGGGACGTTCTTTGGTTTTCAAGCGGTGCAACTCTTCTTTCAGAAGGTCTGCGCCGTATTTGGTCAATGGCACTGAGTTCATGTTTTGTCGCTCAAGTTAAAAAGCCACAGAGGGCACCGGAAATCCGGGTGCCCTCTGTGACCTTGGCAAAGTGAATTGTTGTTGGGACTTAGTGTATCGCTTTATGCAAGCCTTGTAAATCGTACACATCAAGTGCGTCCAGATGACGCATTCCCTCAACTGCAGCCTCGGCGCCGGCGATGGTGGTGAACGTCGTCACCCGTGCCGTCAATGCCGAAGTCCGGATCGCTCCCGAGTCGGAAATTGCAGTGCGCTTCTCTTCGACTGTGTTGATCACCAACGCAATTTCCTGGTTCTTGATCATGTCGACGATATGCGGACGCCCTTCGACCACCTTGTTGACCGTGATGACCGGAATGCCGGCGGCGCCGATAGCCGCTGCCGTACCCTTGGTCGCCGCAATCGAAAAGCCCATCGCCACCAGATCCTTGGCAATCTGCACGGCGCGTGGTTTGTCGCTGCCTTTGACGCTGAGAAATACCTTGCCCGATTTCGGCAATTTCACGCCGGCGCCGAGCTGCGATTTGACAAAGGCTTCGCCGAACGTTTTGCCGACACCCATGACTTCACCGGTCGATTTCATTTCCGGTCCGAGAATGGTATCGACGCCCGGGAATTTCACGAACGGGAACACAGCTTCCTTGACGCTGAAATAAGGCGGCACGACTTCATTGCCAATGCCCTGGCTGGCCAGCGATTGGCCGACCATGCAGCGCGCCGCAATCTTGGCCAGTTGCAGCCCGGTCGCCTTCGACACGAACGGCACCGTACGCGATGCACGCGGATTAACTTCCAGCACAAACACCACGTCTTCCAGCTTGCCGTCTTTCTCAACCTGCTGAATCGCAAACTGCACGTTCATCAGGCCGATCACGTTCAGGCCTTTTGCCATCAGCGCAGTCTGGCGTTTCAATTCATCGATGGTGGCAGCCGACAACGAATACGGCGGCAGCGAACAGGCCGAATCGCCCGAGTGCACGCCGGCTTGTTCGATGTG
>DASYCG010000138.1:0-6523 GCA_036500325.1 Herbaspirillum sp.
GTCACCTTGCTGGCGATATTCGACAGATATAAGGCTTCCTCGACCGCCGTATTGCCGCCGCCGACCACCGCGACATCCTTGCCGCGATAGAAAAAGCCGTCGCAAGTGGCGCAGGCCGATACGCCTTTGCCCATGAATTCGCTTTCGGACGGCAGACCGAGGTATTGCGCCGATGCGCCGGTGGCGATAATCAACGCGTCGCAAGTATATTCGTGGGCATCGCCGATCAGCCGGATCGGTTTTTCGTTCAAATGCGTGGTGTGAATATGATCAAATACGATTTCGGTATTAAAATTCTCGGCATGCTTGAGCAGGCGCTCCATCAGCTCCGGGCCTTGCACGCCGGTCGGGTCGCCGGGCCAGTTTTCGACGTCGGTGGTGGTCATCAGTTGGCCGCCTTGCTCGACGCCCGTAACCAGCACAGGGCTCAAATTGGCGCGGGCAGCATAGACCGCCGCGCTATAGCCGGCAGGGCCGGAGCCCAGGATTAATACTTTTGCGTGTTTCGGAGAAGTCATAAAGCGCTCTACGGTGAACTATCGGACTGGGAATTCAGGATTGCACAGGATTATAGACGAGATGGGGGCATTGCTGCGCTTGCACAAGATCCCGCAGATCGCCGCGCAGCCGCCCCAATTCGCTTCACTTCGCCGTGCGGGGCGTTCATGTTACATTTCTGAAGCGATAGCCCGTTACAATGCAGGATTGCAACATTGGCATGTTTATTTGGCACGCTTATCCATACGCTGATAACACCTCAGATCACAGATTGACCTATGACCCGAACATCCCAAGCGTACACACGCAATCCCAAGCCCGCAGAATCCGCGCCGCTGCCAAACCGGCTGGTGCGTTTGATATCCGAAGCCCGCTGGCTGGTATTGGCTACCTTAACGCTCTATCTGGTGCTGATCCTGCTGACCTACTCAAAGCTGGATCCCGGCTGGTCCTATTCCAGCTCGATCCCGCGCCTGCATAACTGGGGCGGCAAGGTAGGCGCCTATACCGCCGATCTGCTGTTATACGTATTCGGTCTGTCGGCCTGGTGGTTTTGCGTACTGTGCGGGCGTTATCTCTGGCTCGGCTATCGCCGCATGTCGCAGCGCTTTCTGCTGGAAAAGGAAGCCGAACCCGAGCACAAGCAGGAGGCATTGATCCGGCTGATCGGTTTTGCGCTGATGATGGCCGGCAGCCTCGGCCTCGAATATATGCGCATGTACAGCATGAAACTGCCGCTGCCGCGGGCGCCGGGCGGCGTGCTGGGCGAAATGATCGGCGGCGCTGCGCAAACTGCGCTGGGTTTCACCGGCGCCACATTATTGCTGTTATTGCTGTTCGGCCTCGGTTTCAGCCTGTTTTTTCATGTGTCATGGCTGGCCACCGTAGAGCGGCTGGGCGCTGCGCTGGAAAGCCTGGTGTTCGGCCTGAAGAATTTCTACGTGGCGCGGGAAGACCGCAAGGTCGGCCATGTCGCGGCGGTGAAGCGTGAAGAAGTGGTGGTCCAGGAGCGCGCCAGGAATGTTGAAGCGGCGCCGATCCGGATCGAACCGCAAGTAGTGGAAGTCCCGAAATCGCTGCGCATCGAAAAAGAAAAGCAAAGCGCGCTGTTCGTGGATATGGATAGCGATCTGCCGCCTTTGTCCTTGCTGGACGAAGCGCCGCCGCAGCAGCAGACCGTATCGGTCGAAACACTGGAATTCACCAGCCGCCTGATCGAGAAGAAATTGTCCGATTTCGGCGTGCAGGTCAAGGTGATTGCAGCCCATCCCGGCCCGGTGATCACGCGCTACGAGATCGAACCGGCGACCGGCGTCAAAGGCAGCCAGATCGTCGGCCTGGCGCGCGATCTGGCGCGTTCGTTGTCGCTGACCTCGATCCGCGTGGTCGAAGTCATTGCCGGCAAAAATTACATGGGACTGGAATTGCCGAATCCGAAACGGCAAATCGTCCGCCTGACCGAAATCCTCGGTTCGAAAATCTATAACGACAGCTCCTCCAGCCTGACCATCGCGCTCGGCAAGGATATCGCCGGCCATCCGGTGGTGGCCGATCTGGCCAAGATGCCCCATTTGCTGGTCGCCGGCACCACCGGTTCAGGTAAATCGGTCGGCATCAATGCCACCATCCTGTCGCTGCTGTACAAGTCGAGCCCGAATGACGTCAAGCTGATCCTGATCGATCCGAAGATGCTTGAATTGTCGATCTACGAAGGTATTCCGCATTTGCTGGCGCCGGTGGTGACCGACATGCAGCAGGCCGGCCATGCCCTGAACTGGGCGGTGGCCGAAATGGAGCGCCGCTACAAGAAAATGTCGAAAGTCGGCGTGCGCAATCTGGCCGGCTACAACCAGAAAATCGCCGATGCCGACAAGCGCGGCGAAAAGATTCCGAATCCGTTCAGCCTGACGCCGGATGCGCCGGAGCCGCTGGAAAAACTGCCGACCATCGTCATCATCATCGACGAGCTGGCCGATCTGATGATGGTCGTCGGCAAAAAGGTCGAAGAGCTGATTGCCCGCATTGCGCAAAAGGCACGCGCCGCCGGCATCCACTTGATCCTCGCCACGCAGCGGCCCTCGGTCGATGTGATCACCGGCCTGATCAAGGCCAACGTCCCGACCCGCATCTCGTTCCAGGTCAGCAGCAAAATCGACTCGCGCACCATTCTCGATCAGATGGGCGCGGAGGCGTTGCTGGGGATGGGCGATATGTTGTACATGCCGCCCGGCACCGGTTTGCCGATTCGCGTGCATGGCGCGTTCGTCTCCGATGAGGAGGTGCATCGGGTAGTCGATCACCTGAAAGCGCAAGGCGAGCCGAATTATGTCGAAGGCATTCTGGAAGGCGGCGTGGCCGGCGATGCCGATGGCGCCATGGGCGGCGCTACCGGCGGCAGCGAAGGCGACGAACTTTACGATCAGGCCGTTGCCGTAGTACTGAAGAATCGGCGCGCATCGATTTCGCTGGTGCAGCGTCACCTGCGCATCGGTTATAACCGCGCCGCGCGCTTGCTGGAGCAGATGGAAAACAGCGGTCTTGTTTCCAGCATGCAATCCAATGGGAATCGCGAAATCCTTGTCCCCGCCGGACAAAGCGCCGAGTAAGCAAAGCGCGTTACCTGATATTTAATAAAGATTCTTTGGGACATTCATGAAACTTTCTTTGCCTAACGCGTTATCGGCATTGTCGATCATCGCACTTTCCTTTACGGCATCCATTCCCTCGCTGGCCCACGCCGACGCCTTATCCCAATTCAAAAGCTTCGTCTCCAGCACGCAATCGGCCAAAGGCGATTTCTCGCAGCGGCTGGTCAAAACCGGTAGCGGCAGCGCCAAGGTATCGTCGGTATCGACCGGCACGTTCGTCTTCGCCCGCCCCGGAAAATTCATCTGGACTTACCAGAAACCATACGAGCAATTGCTGCAGGCCGACGGCGAACAGTTATATATCTACGACAAGGATTTGAATCAGGTCACCACCCGCAAATTGGGTAGCGCGCTGGGCTCGTCGCCTGCTGCAATCCTGTTCGGCAGCAACGATCTGGAACAGAATTTCACCTTGAAAGAGGGCGGCACCAAGGATGGCCTGGAATGGCTGGAAGCAACCCCGAAAACCAAGGATACAACCTTCGATCATATCGGCATCGGCTTGCGCAACGGCTTACCGGAAGCGATGGAACTGCGCGATTCTTTCGGTCAAGTGTCGCTGCTGACCTTCAGCAATTTTGAAAAAAATCCACCGCTCAAGGCGACCAGTTTCAAATTTACCGTGCCCAAAGGTGCGGATGTCTTCAAGGCAGATTAAGGAAGCGCAGAACTTCCCGACTTACGGTTCTTTAATTTGTTGAATCCGAATTGAGCGTACCCATGTTTTTGCAGTCATTGAGAATGACGCGGCGCGATTGGCGCGCCGGCGAACTCCGCTTTTTACTGGTGGCGCTGATAATTGCGGTGGCGGCTTTATCGTCGGTCGGGTTCTTCGTCGACCGCATGCGCAGCGGCCTGACACGCGATGCAGCGCAATTGCTCGGCGCGGATCTGGTGCTGAGCGCCGACCAGCCGATTCCGGCAGACTGGCGCAGCAATGCACAAGCGCGTGGCCTGAGCACCGCCGACACAGCAGTATTTCCCAGCATGGCGATTGCCGGCGAGGGCGATAAAACCCGTTCTCTGCTAAGCGCCATCAAAGCAGTTTCCCCAGCCTATCCCTTGCGCGGCCAGATCAAGCTCAGTGATCAGGCAGATGGCGCCGCAGCGGTGGCCACCGAAACCATACCAACTCCCGGCACGGTCTGGGTCGATCCAGCCATCCTGTCGGGTTTGAATTTGCACATCGGCGACCCGCTTACCTTGGGCGACAAACGCTTCACCATCGCCAAAGTCCTCAGCTTCGAGCCGGACCGCGGCAGCGGCTTCATTAATTTCTCGCCGCGCGTCATGCTGGCGATGAGCGATCTGGCGCAAACCAATCTGATTCAATTCGGCTCGCGCGTGACGTATCGGCTGATGCTGGCGGGCACCCCCGACGCCGTCAATCTGTTCCAGAAGCAGTTGGGACAAAAAATCGACGACGGCAATATCAAGGGCATGCGCCTGGAATCCCTGAAATCCGGCCGGCCCGAGATGCGCGCTACGCTGGATCGGGCCGAGCAATTTCTGTCGCTGGTCGGTTTGCTGTCGGCGATGCTGGCGGCGGTTGCCGTGGCTATGGCGGCGCGCCGCTTCATGCTGCGTCATCTGGACGCCTGCGCCATGTTGCGTTGTCTCGGCATGACGCAAAATCAGGTCGCGGCGATGTATTTGTACGAATTCCTGATGGTCGGCTTGCTGGGCAGCGTGCTGGGCGTTGTGCTCGGTTTCGCCGCCCATTTCGTGCTGCTGGAATGGCTCGGCAGTTTTGTTTCAAATAATTTGCCGAACGCCGGCTGGCAGCCCGCATTGCAGGGCGTGGCGACCGGCCTGCTGTTATTGACCGGTTTCGCGTTGCCGCCGATCCTGCAATTGCGCGATGTGCCGCATAACCGGGTGATCCGGCGCGAACAAGACCCGCCGCGTGTTTTGACCTTGGCCAGTTATGCCTTGGGCGGCGTCGTCTTCATCGGCCTGCTGCTATGGCAGGCACGCGATATCAAATTGGGCCTGCTGACGGCAGGCGGCTTTATCGGCGGGCTGGCGGCATTTGCGCTGATCGGCTGGCTCTGCCTGAAGGGTTTACGCCATCTGCGGGGCATTTCCAATCATCAAAGCTGGCGTTTTGCGCTGACCGGGCTGCAACGCCGCCCGGGCGCCACCATCATGCAAATCGTCGCGCTCGGGCTGGGCTTGATGGCCTTGCTGCTGTTGACGGTGATTCGTGGCGACCTGATCGGTGCGTGGCGGCAATCGACGCCGGCCGATGCGCCGAACCGTTTCGTCATCAATATCCAAACCGATCAAAAACCGGTGATCGAGCAGGCGCTGCATCAAAGCGGCATCGCCGCGCCGGAACTTTACCCGATGATGCGCGGCCGCCTGGTATCGGTGAACGGCGTGAATATTACCGCCGACACCTATGCAGAAGAAAATGCTCGGCGGCTGGTCAACCGCGAATTCAATTTATCGACGATGAGCGCGATACCGCCGCAAAACACCATCGTTGCCGGCCGCTGGTACGACGACAGCAAACCGGAAGCATCGGTTGAAGAGGGCCTCGCCAAAACCTTGAAGCTGAAGCTGGGCGACCGCCTGCAATTCGATGTCGGCGGGCAGACGGTCAGCGCGCCGATTACCAGCCTGCGCAAGCTGGAATGGGGCTCAATGCGGGTTAATTTCTTCGTGGTGATCAATCCGCATGCGATGGCCGGCATGCCCGAGACCTGGATCACGGCGTTTCATTTGCCGGACACCGATATCGACCAACCCTTAAGCCTGGGCAACCGCCTGACGCGCGACTTTCCGAATCTGACGATCATCGATATCGGCAGCATTCTGAAGCAGATTCAGGACGTGGTCGACCAGGTGGTGGCGGCGGTCGAATTTCTGTTCCTGTTTACCTTGGCGTCCGGTGTGCTGGTGCTGTACGCAGCATTGGTCGGCTCGCAGGATGAACGCATCCGCGAAGCCGGTCTGCTGCGTGCATTGGGGGCAACGCGGCGTCAACTGGCGCAGGCGCAATGGATAGAATTCGGCCTGGTGGGCGGGTTGGCCGGATTGCTGGCAGCTACCGGCGCGGCAGCCACCGGTTGGGCGCTGGCGCGCTATGTTTTCAATTTCGAATGGCAATTCGGCCCGCTGATATGGCTGTCCGGCATGCTCATCGGTGCGCTTTGCGCCCTGATCGGCGCCTGGGCCGGCCTGCGCAATGTGCTGAATCGGCCGCCGCTGGAGTCGCTGCGGGAAGCTTGAGGCAACGCTGATTAAGTGCCATGGGTGGCTTTTTTTTTAGCGCCATGGGTGGCCTTTTTTTTTACGCCGCACGGGCCGTACCCCTCGCCCAAATGAACGATTTTTTATGGCACTAAAGAAAATCAGTCGACTTCGAACTT
>DASYCG010000139.1:0-3805 GCA_036500325.1 Herbaspirillum sp.
GTGAATACAACTTCAGCAATGTGTCGTATGCGTATTCGGCCAACGATCGCCCGGTGCTGAGCCTGGATGATTTGCATATCGCTGCCGGCGAGAAGGTCGCCGTGCTGGGCCGCATGGGTGCGGGGAAATCGACATTGCTGCGTTTGATGTCCGGTCTGTCGCGGCCGCAATCGGGTGAATTGCTGATCGACGAGGTGCCGCTGGCGGCAGTCGATGCGGCCGATCTGCGACGCGATGTCGGCTTGCTGATGCAGGACGCGCGGCTGTTCCACGGCACTGTGCGCGACAACTTGCTGATGGGTGCGCCGGAAGCGCAGGAAGACGTTGTCATGGAAGCCTTGCAGGTCAGCGGTGCATTGCGCTTCGTGCAGCAACAGCAGCACGGCCTCGACACCATGATCAGCGAAGGCGGCAAAGGCTTGTCAGGCGGTCAACGCCAAACCTTGTTGCTGGCGCGTCTGCTGGTACGCCGTCCGCGTCTGTTGTTGCTCGATGAGCCGACTGCTTCCATGGATGAAGCCACCGAACGCGCCGTCATCGCCGATCTGAAGCGGTGGATCAAGGATCGCACGCTGGTGCTGGTCACGCATCGCCTGCCGATCCTGGCGCTGGTCGACCGCGTCATCGTGATCGAAGACGGAAAAATCAGTATCGATGGTCCGCGTGACGAAGTCATGCGCAAGCTGGGCCATCCGGCGCCGGCCACACTGAATAATGCGGAGAATAAAAATGTTTAAATCAAAATTGCATGATCGTGAAATCGCGCTGGCCGAAGCCGGTGCGGACGATAATTTTAAAAGCAGCAAAGCCTCTTGGGTGTTGCGTATTTGCTCGGCGGCGGTGGTGGTAATGATGGTCTGGGCTTATTTTGCCCAACTGGATGAAGTCGCTACCGGCACCGGTAAAGTGGTTCCTTCGAGTAAGGCCAAGGTCATTCAGAGTCTGGAAGGCGGCATTCTGGCGCAGCTTAATGTCGATGAAGGCGATGTGGTCGAAGCCGGCCAGGTGCTGGCCGAACTGGACCCGACCCGTCTGTCGTCGAGCTATGAAGAAACCGCTGCGCGGGTGCGTGCTCTGCAAGCCAGATCGACGCGCCTGTATGCGGAAATCGATGATAAGCCTTTGCGTTTTTCGGATGAGATCAAAGCCGACGCCGCGCTGGTGCAGCGCCAGACCAGTTTGTATGCGCAACGCCGTGAAAACCTGCGGACCGGCACCGCCAATCTGCGTCGTTCGCAGGGTTTGCTGCAACAGGAATTGACGATGACCCAACCGTTGGTGGCGCGCGGTGCGGCCAGCAATGTCGAAGTGCTGCGCTTGCGTCGTCAGATCAACGAATTGCAAACCAAGATCGACGAAGTGCGCCATAGCTATGCGGTTGGCGCACGTGAAGAACTGGCGAAGGTCAACAGCGAGCTGGAATCGTTGCTGCAAGTGGCCGAAGGCCGTGCCGATCAGTTGAAGCGTGCCACGGTAGTCTCGCCGGTGCGCGGCATCGTCAAGGATATCCAGGCGACCACGCTGGGCGGCGTTGTGGCACCGGGTGGGAAATTGATGGACATCGTGCCCCTGGAAGATCAGTTGTTGATCGAAACGCGCATCAATCCACGCGACATCGCTTTCATTCGCCCGGGTCTGGATGGCAACATCAAGATCAGTGCCTATGAGTCGTCGATTTACGGCACGATCAAAGGCAAGGTCGATCGCGTTTCACCGGATTCGATTCAAGATGAAGTGCGGCGCGACCAGTTCTACTATCGCGTTTATATCCGCACCGATGGCGGCAAGCTGACTAATCGGGCAGGCAAAACCTTCTCGATTGTGCCGGGGATGATGGCAACGGTCGATATCCAGACCGGTGGCCGCACGGTCTGGCAATATCTGGTGAAGCCCTTGAACAAGATGGGCGAGGCATTGCGCGAACGTTGATGGATAGATCGATAGGTTGATTGATCGATCGATCTTTGAGCGGCATTGAAATCTATTGTTTCAGTGCCGCTTCTGCTTCGGCCAGCTCGGCCTTGGCGCTTTCGTATTTTGCGCGTAGCTTCGCCAGTTTCTTTTCTGAACGTTTTTCTCGCTCTGCTTTATGGAGTGCGTGTTCGGTCTCGTTGACTTTGACCTGTGCTTTGATGATTTTTTGGTTGCGTTGCTTGTCGAGATCCGTATCCCGGCAATTCGCATTGATTTCATCCAGTGCTTTTTCCAATCCGGCCCTGCGTTCCGGATTTTTTTGCGCCTGCTGAATCTGCAAGGTAACGGCATCGCGCTTGGCCGCGCATCCGGTCAGTTCGGCGGCTGCGGCGGTGGCGGCGAAAGCGGCGGGAATATGGATTGCTGTCGAGAGGAGAATTATTGCCGGCAAGAGTTTGGCGATGGAGGGCATGATGATTCCAATCTCGAAGAGGTGAAATCGAACAGTAAACCAGATTGGACTGATTGTGTTTTGAAATTACACTGCGCCAACTGCAACGGTGCGTTTCTTCCTTGAATTTCGCAATCGCTTGAGCATTGGTAATTCAACGAACTGATAGGCCATTGCACCCGCGAAAATAGTAATTAATGTCGCAATGAGGACGAAGACATCAGGATTCAACGCGGGGAAAAGTAGCTGTAGAAGTTTTCCACACATTGAAATCGTGAAAACCTGTGCTAAATAAATCGAATATGACGCGTCGCCGAGCATGACGATCCATTTGGGTAAGTATCGGGTGCCCGCCCATGCGGCGCCGATCACCAATATGGCTGCCGGCAGTCCGGCGTGGAAAGTTTTGAGGTTGGAACCGAAAAAGAAAATTGCCGCTGCGGCTGCAAAAACAGATGCAGCTTCAATCCAGCCTATACGTTTGTTGCGGTAAGCTTGCCCGATCAAAATACCTATTAGAAATTCAAGAATGATTGGATCGGAACAGAAACGCGCAATGGCCTCCCCGCTGCCAATCACCGTGCCCAGAACGATGGCTCCAGATAATGCTGCGCAAACAAGCGCCCACCGGGTGCGTATCAGCGCCATCGAGAGTGCGACACACAAATAGAAATACATTTCATATTCAAGCGACCATCCAACATATAAAAATGGCGTGTCATTGCGAAGAAACGAAACAAATCCCAGCGACATTACGAATTTGGACCAAGGGAAACTTGTGCCGGCGGCGGCAGTGATAATGACTGCTGGAATCGCTGACAGGGTGAATACCCAATATATCGGCACAATGCGTTCAAGCCTTTTGCGCATGAAGTTGCCCGCACTTTCATCGATGTTTGTGTAGTAAATGACGAACCCTGAAATGACGAAAAACAGGTCTACGCCATTTGCACCAAACCGCAGGAAATCAATGGAGCGCGCTGGCGATAATGAATATTTTGTCGTAGCGCCGGCGGCATGAAATAAAACGACAGCAATAGCACCTATAGCGCGAAGCAATTGAATGTAATTTAATTTTTGTTTTTGTTTTTGTATCGTTTTCATGGCCTGATTCTAACCGGCTCTGCCCGTGAACCATTAGGTAAATTTGGCGCCTATATCAGCCGGGAATTTAACGGGAACTCGAGGCGAATAAACATCCATCCAAAGCTGAAGCTCGTTGGAAAATTCTAAATTCGGCAGGAAAATTCGATTTTGATGTTTTCAGCGAGGAACGAACATGCTGATTTGATAGAAATTACTGGGGTGGACGACGGGGCTCGAACCCGCGACAACAGGAATCACAATCCTGGACTCTACCAACTGAGCTACGACCACCATTGAGTCATTCACACAACGCAAGAACTTGCGCAGCGCTAAGACAGCTCCGAATTATACAAA
>DASYCG010000140.1:0-19575 GCA_036500325.1 Herbaspirillum sp.
GGGCCGTACCCCTCACCCAAATGAACGGTCTTTTATGGATTTAAAGAAAGTTCGAAATCGACTGATTTTCTTTAGTGCCATAAAAAATCGTTCATTTGGGTGAGGGGTACGGCCCGTGCCGCGTTAAAAAAAAGGCCGCCCATGGCGCTAAAAAAAAGGCCACCCATGGCACTTAAACAGCGTTACCCCAAGCCCTAGCCCATCCCGCGGCCGCCGTCTTTGGCAGTCGCCAGTTCGAACAGATCGAAGGCATCGCTGTACAGGAACGATTTCTTTACCGGTTCTGCGTAGTCGCCGGGCGCGCCGTAGGCGAGCACCTTCTGCTCGCAATCGTGCTTGGTGCGCGCCACGATCGCATCGACCGCCTCGCCATGCAGATTGCGCGCCATCCAGTAGGTCAGTTTCATGCGCCTGCATTGTGATACGAAGTCACCCGTTCGACTTCATTTTTCGATCCCAGGAAAACCGGCACGCGTTGATGCAGCTTGGTGGGCTGGATATCCAGAATGCGTTGACGCCCGTCGGTGGCCGCGCCGCCCGCCTGTTCGACAATGAACGCCATCGGATTGGCTTCATACATCAGCCGCAGTTTGCCCGGCATGTCCGGATCGCGCGCATCGGCCGGGTACATGAACACGCCGCCGCGGGTAAGAATGCGATGCACATCGGCCACCATCGACGCCACCCAGCGCATATTGAAATCCTTCTTCAACGGCCCGGTCACGCCGGCCAGCATCTCATCCACATAGCGCTTCACCGGCGCATGCCAGTGCCGCGTATTCGATGCGTTGATCGCGAATTCCCTGGTGTCGGCCGGGATCTGGATATCGCGCTGCGTCAATACCCAGGCGCCCATTTCGCGGTCCAGCGTGAAGCAATGCACGCCATTTCCGGTGGTCAGCACCAATACCGTCTGCGGGCCGTACACTGCGTATCCGGCGGCGACCTGTTTGGCGCCTTGCTGCAGGAAATCCTGTTCTGTCGGTGTCTTCATGCCTTCCGGCGCTTTCAACACCGAAAAGATCGTGCCGATCGAAACGTTGACATCGATATTGCTGGAGCCGTCGAGCGGATCGAACAACAACATGTATTCGCCTTGAGGATAACGATTGGGGATCAGATGGATGGTTTCCATTTCTTCCGACGCCATCGCCGCCAGATGGCCGCCCCACTCATTGGCTTCCAGCAAAATGTCATTGGAAATGATATCCAGTTTCTTTTGCACTTCGCCCTGCACATTCTCGCTGCCGGCGGTACCGAGTACTTCGCCCAGGGCGCCCTTGCCGACGGCATGGCTGATGCTTTTGCACGCGCGCCCAACCACCTCGATCAACAAGCGCAGTTCGGCTGGAATACTGTCATGCAGACGCTGCTGCTCGATCAGATGCTGGGTAAGGCTGACACGTTTGGCTGCGCTCATAAAATCTCTCTGTTTAATTTAGTAAATCTGTTTATCCAGCCAAACCTCGGCTGCATCTTTAGTTGAATCTTCGACTCGATCCGGCGGCTTTAATTCACCCGTTTTAATTCACCGGTTTTAATCCGGCCGCTCTATTCATCATTAATTCGCCAATGCCTTGGAAACAACTTCCTGCACATCCCTGGAAAGCTTCGACGCGGCGCCAACCCGTTGCAACGCGGCGCGCATTTTTTCCTGCAGCGCCGGGGCGTATTTGCGCCAGCGGTCCATGCTGCGCGCCAATCGCGCGGCCACTTGCGGATTACTGGCATTGAGCGCGATGACCTGCTCGGCCCAGAAGGTGTAACCGCTGCCGTCGGCAGCATGAAAGGCCGAAGGATTGCCGTTGCAGAAGCTGAAAATCAGGCTGCGCGCGCGGTTCGGATTTTTCAAGGTGAAGGCCGGATGCTGCGCCAATTTGCGTATCGCTGCGACATCGACGGTACGCGCCGTCGCCTGTAACGAAAACCATTTGTCGATCACCAGCGGCTCTGCGCTGAAATCGTCATAAAAACGCGCCAGTGCCTTCGCCTTGCCGGGCGCACTGCTGTTGACCAATGCCGCCAACGCCGCAATGCGATCGGTCATGTTATCGGCGCTATCGTATTGCTTTTGCGCCAGCGCATGCGATGGTCCATCGTCCAATTCCATCAGATAGAACAAGGCGATATTTTTCAATCCGCGCCGACCGGCCGACGCCGCATCCGGGCTATACGGGCCTGGGGTGAGATTGGCTTGATAAGCGGCCGACAAATCGGCGCACAGTTGTTGCGCCAACGCAAGCCGCAATGCGCGCCGTGCCGTATGAATTGCCGCCGGATCGATCACCGCCATTTGCTCGGCGATCACGGCTTCCGCCGGCAACGCAAGCACCTGTTCGCGGAAGGAAGGGTCCAGCGTGGCGTCGTTGAGCGTGGCGCGCATTGCGTCGATCAGCGCCGGCGCCGAATCTTGGACGTCGATACCGGTTTGCGTCACTGTTTTCCCCAGCGTCTGCGTCAACATCTGCAAACGCCGCATCGCAAGCCGCTGCCCTGCTTCCCAGCGATTGAAAGGATCGCTGTCGTGCGCCATCAAAAACGCCAGATCGTCATCCGAATAAGCAAACGCCAGCGTAACCGGCGCCGAAAATCCGCGCAGCAGCGACGGTACCGGCTGTTGCGCTATGTTGGTAAAAGTAAATGTGTGACTTGCTTCGGTCAATTCCAGCACCAGTGTGGTGGCGCCCTTTTCGTTCAACGGCATGTCGCGCCCGTCGCGATCGAGCAGGCCGACCGCGACCGGAATATGGAACGGCTTTTTATGCGACTGGCCCGGTGTCGGCGGGCAGGATTGCGTCAGCGTCAGCCGGCAAGTCGCGGCGGCGGCATCGTACTGCATGTCGACTTCCAGGTCAGGCGTGCCGGCCTGGCTGTACCAACGCTCGAACTGGCTCAGATCGCGCTGGTTTGCATCCGCCATCGCCGCGCGGAAATCGTCGCAGGCAACGGCTTGCCCATCGTGCCGCTGAAAATACAGATCCATCCCTTTGCGGAAACCGTCGCGGCCAAACAGCGTCTGGTACATGCGCACCACTTCCGCGCCTTTTTCATAAATCGTGACGGTATAGAAGTTATTGATTTCAACATACGAATCGGGCCTCACCGGATGCGCCATCGGGCCGGCATCTTCAGGAAACTGGGCCTGCCGCAACACGCGCACATCGTCGATGCGTTTGACGGCGCGGCCGCTGTCGGTACCGATCATATCCGCCGAAAATTCCTGATCGCGAAATACGGTCAGGCCTTCTTTCAGCGAGAGCTGGAACCAGTCGCGGCAGGTCACGCGATTGCCGGTCCAGTTATGAAAATATTCATGGCCGACCACCGCTTCGATATTGGCGTAATCGACATCGGTTGCTATGCGTGGATTGGCCAGCACGAATTTGGTATTGAAGATATTCAGGCCCTTGTTTTCCATCGCGCCCATATTGAAATCGCCGACCGCAACGATCATGAAACGATCCAGATCGAGTTCCAGGCCGAAGCGCTCTTCGTCCCAGCGGATGCTGTTCTTCAGGGAATCCATTGCATGCTGGGTTTTATCCAGATTGCCGTCTTCCACCCACACTTGCAGCAATACTTCGCGGCCCGATTTCAAACGGAAGGTTTCTTCCTGGCATACCAGCTTGCCTGCCACCAGCGCAAACAGATAGGATGGTTTTTTGAACGGATCTTCCCAGGTCGCATAATGCCGGCCGTCGCCCAGATCGCCCTCCGCGATCAGGTTGCCGTTGGACAGCAGGACCGGGTATTTTTGCTTGTCGGCGCGCAGCATCACGGTATATTTCGCCATCACGTCCGGACGATCCGGGAAATAGGTGATTTTGCGGAAACCCTCGGCTTCGCATTGCGTAAAGAAATTGCCGTTCGATACGTACAAACCCATCAGCGAGGTATTGCGATCGGGTTGCACCAGCGTTTCGATTTCCAGCACGACTTTGGTCGGCGCGCGCGAAATTGTCAGAACATCGTCCACGACACGATAGTCGGTCCCGGACAATAATAGTTTGCCGTTCATGCGCAATTGCACCAGCGTCAGGCCATCGCCCAGCAGGACGATTTCATTGCCGTCGCCGATACGCTGCATGGTGATGCGCGTCGCAACGCGGGTCTGCGCCGGGTCGAGATCGAAACCGATTTCAACAGCACTCACCTGATAGGTAGGCGCTGCATAATCCTTGCGATAGATGGTCTGAGGGGTATCGGTGCGCATTGCCAGGTCCGTTGAAATGATGAACGAAACCAGATTCTACCAATCAAAAACGCATGTCATCGCACTAATTTTCGATCCTTGTCTTACAAGTCTTTATAGTGCATATCGCCGGGCATCGCAGAGGGAAGCCATGGGAAACTCAATGATCCGCCGCTTACGTTTTATATTGGCTTCGATAACGCTGGGTATCTTGTTGACAGGGTGCGCGAGTACGATTCGCAGCGATGTGATCGCCTTTCATCAGTGGCCGGTCGATTTGCCGGTGCGCACCTTTGCCTTTGACCGCACGCCCGAACAGGAAACCAGCCTGGAATACCGTTCTTATGAAGATCTGGTGCGCAACGAATTATCGCGGCTGGGCTATGTCCCCGATGCCGAAAAACACGGCGCTGCGCTGACAGTGGCCATCAGCTATTCGGTGCGGTCTGCGCAAGTTGTGGTGACCGAGCCTTACGATCCGTTCTATTACGGGCCCGGCTTTTATCCCGGCTGGGGCTGGCGTCCCGGCGGGCCGTATTCCTACTACGACCCTTTCTTCGGGCCGCCGATGCAGCAGACGATTTATCCGATCTATACCCGCCGCCTGCATATTCTGATTACGAATACGGCGGACAAGAAACCGCTGTATGAGGTGGAAGTGGCCAGCGAAGGCAGGAAGCCCGCGCTGCAACCCGCGATGCCTTACATGATCCGCAGCGCATTTTCGGATTTCCCTGGGAAAAGCGGTGTAATGCACCAAGTGAAACTCAAGATCGATTGAATCCAAAAATTTAAATTAAGAATTCAAGTTCAAGAATAGAATGCCTCGGTAGCCCAGGTTAATAAGCCTAGCGCGATCACGGTAATAATCAAGACAATCAACAACCGCCCGAACTTCGGCGAGCCTTCGACGCCTGTCGGCGGCTCTTCCGGATGATTCATCGGATTCTTCTGCGGTTCTTCGGGTAACGTTGCCATGCAATTCCTCAAGGTGTCAGAATAGTGGAGCCGGTGGTTTTCCGCGCTTCCATGTCGATATGCGCCTGCGCCACGTCCTTGAGCGCATAACGCTGATTGATCTCGATGATGACCTGCCCGGTTTTGACCATCCCGAACAGATCGCCCGACGTGGCGTCCAGCGTTTCGCGGGTCGCTATGAAATCGCCCAGCGTGGGACGTGTCACGCTCAATGAACCGCGGGATGCCAGCTCGCTCAGCTTGAGCGGCGGCACCGGACCGGACGCATTGCCGAAACTGACCATCAGGCCACGTCGCGACAGGCAATCCAGCGAACCGGCAAAGGTGTCCTTGCCGATTGAATCGTAGACCACCGGCACACCCTTGCCGCCGGTAATTTCCTTGACCCGTTCGACGAAATTTTCCGTAGTGTAGTTAATCACGTGCGCACACCCGTGGGCCTTGGCCAGCGCCGCTTTTTCATCCGAGCCGACAGTGCCGATCATATTCACGCCCAGCGCCCTGGCCCATTGGCCGGCAATCAGCCCGATACCGCCGGCGGCGGCATGAAACAAAATGGTCTCGCCGCCTTTCAGCGCAAATACCTGCCGCAGCAAATATTGCACGGTCATGCCTCGCAGCATCATCGCCGCAGCCGTATCGAAACCGATCGCATCCGGCAATTTCACCAATTTGGCCACCGCGATATTGCGCTCTTCGGAATAAGAACCGTTCGGCCCTCCCGCGTACGCCACCCGATCGCCGACGGCAAAATCGGTCACGCCGCTGCCGATCGCCTCAATCGTGCCCGCGCCTTCCTGGCCCAGGCCGCCCGGCAGGCTCTGCGGATACAAACCTGTCCGGAAATACACATCGACGAAATTCACGCCGCAAGCAGCATGCCGCACCCGCGCCTCGCCGGCCCCTGGCGCAGCCAGATCGACATCGACGTATTGCATTACTTGCGGACCGCCGGTAGCGGACATGCGAATGGCTTTTGTCATGATTTCCTCTTAAGATTTCTTTTTTGACAACAGATAAATACCGGACAGCACCAGCATCATGCCGGCCAATTGAATGCCTGTAATGGGCTCATCCAGAATCACGGCGCCCATGAACAGCGTCGATACCGGGCCGATCATACCGGCCTGCGCGGTGGTCGGTGCGCCGATCCGCACCACGGCGATCATGGTAAGGCAAACCGGCAGCACGGTACAAAAGACCGCGTTGAATATCGATAACTGATAGACCGCCATCGGTTGCACAAGTGCGGCGGCCGGACGCAAAATAAAAAATTGCACGATGCAGGCAACGCTGGAAACGCACATTGCATAGGCGACCAGGCGCACTGCGCCCACCCGCTGCACCAATTCCCCGGACAGCATCAGGTACAGCGCGTAGCTCATCGCCGCAGCCAGCACCAGCATGCTGCCCAGCCCGACATGGTTGCCGCCGGTACTGACGTCATGCATGAAGACGAACACCGTGCCGAGGTAAGACAACAGCAAGGCGCCCCACTCCAGCAGGCTGATTTGGCGCTTGTAAAAGAAGAAAGACATCAACAGCACGAACGTCGGCGTCAAAAACAGGATCAGGCGTTCGAGGCCGGCGGAGATGTATTGCAAACCGAGAAAGTCCAGAAAGCTCGACAGGTAATAGCCGATCAGGCCGAGCAACAGGATACGCAGATAATCCATCCTGGCCAGCGCCGGTTCGGTGCGGGCTTTCCAGATCGCGATTGCGGCGAACAAGGGCAGCGCGAACATCATTCGCAGCGTCAGCACCATGACCGCATCGACCTGATAGCGGTACATCAGCTTGGCAACGATGGCTTTGGCGGAAAACAGGATGGAGCCGACGATGGCGATGGTCAGGCCGGCCAGGAAGGCGCGGCGGGTTGTTGCGGATGACGATGGAGCTGAGGCGGAAGCAGGCATGCCGTATTGTAAGTGGAAATGCCGCCGCAGCCATCGGCGGCGCCGGATAATGCCTGAATGCAACGTCGAATTGAAGCCTGCACGGTATGATAAAATCGCGCTTCTATAAAAGACCAACGCTCCATCAAACTGCAAGAAAGAATCATCATGGCTGGACATAGCAAATGGGCCAACATCAAGCATAAAAAGGCCGCGACCGATGCAAAACGCGGCAAAATCTGGACGCGACTGATCAAGGAACTTACTGTTGCTGCCCGCATGGGCGGCGGCGATCCCGATACCAATCCGCGCTTGCGGCTGGCGATCGACAAAGCGTCGGACGCCAATATGCCGAAAGACAATGTAACGCGCGCCGTTCAGCGCGGCAGCGGCAGCCTGGAAGGCGTCAATTACGAAGAAGTCCGCTATGAAGGTTACGGCATCAACGGCGCCGCGATCATCGTCGATTGCATGACGGACAATCGCATCCGCACCGTAGCGGATGTACGCCATGCCTTCAATAAATACGGCGGCAATATGGGCACCGAAGGATCGGTCGCTTTCATGTTCAAGCACTGCGGCCAGTTATTGTTTGCGCCAGGCACGAACGAGGATGCGTTGATGGAAGCCGCACTCGAAGCCGGCGCCGAAGACGTGATCACCGATGACGAAGGCGGTATCGAAGTGGTGACCGCACCCTACGATTTCGCAGCGGTCAAGGGCAAGCTGGAAGCCGCGGGCTTCAAGGCGGAAGTTGCCGAAATCCTGATGAAACCGGACACCGAAACCGTGTTCACCGGCGAAGATGCCGTCAAGATGCAAAAGCTGCTCGATGCGCTGGAAGACCTGGACGACGTGCAGGAAATCTACAGCAATGCAATCATCGCAGGGTAAAGCCGAATACCGAATCGAACACCGAACCGAATAAATCGAACCGAACCAACACAACACGCAACAGAGCGCAGATAGAAACATTCCCATGAAAATTTTGGTAGTTGGCTCCGGCGGCCGCGAACACGCACTGGCTTGGAAAATCGCCCAGTCTCCCCGCATTCAAACCGTCTATGTCGCCCCCGGCAACGGCGGCACCGCGCTCGACAGCCGGCTCGAAAACATTGCGATCACCGATCCCACAGCGCTGGCCGACTTCGCACAGGAACAGCACATCGCGTTGACGGTGGTGGGTCCCGAAGTGCCGCTGGCGGCCGGCATCGTCAATATCTTCCGCAGCCGCGGCCTGAAAATCTTCGGTCCGACCAAAGAAGCGGCGCAACTGGAATCGTCCAAGGATTTTGCCAAAGCCTTCATGCACCGGCATCGCATTCCAACCGCCGAATACCAAACCTTTTCCGACACCGCCGGCGCGCATGCATACATCGCCCAGAAGGGTGCGCCTATCGTGATCAAGGCCGACGGCCTGGCTGCCGGCAAGGGCGTGGTCGTCGCCATGACCGAGCAGGAAGCGCACGATGCGGTCGATATGATGTTGTCGGACAACAAACTGGGCGACGCCGGCGCGCGGATCGTAGTCGAGGAATTTCTGACCGGCGAAGAAGCCAGCTTTATCGTCATGGTCGACGGCAAGAACATTTTGCCGCTGGCCACCAGCCAGGATCACAAACGCCTGCAGGATGGCGATCAGGGCCCCAATACCGGCGGCATGGGCGCGTATTCCCCGGCGCCGATCGTCACCCCTGCGCTGCATGCCAGAGTCATGCGCGAAATCATCATCCCGACCGTTCAAGGCATGGCGCGCGACGGCATCCCATTCAGCGGCTTCCTGTATGCCGGCCTGATGATCGACGAGCAAGGCAATCCGAAGACCCTGGAATTCAATTGCCGCATGGGCGATCCCGAAACACAACCGATCATGGCGCGCCTGAAAACGGATTTGCTGCTGGTGATGGAACATGCCGTCAGCGGCACGCTGGATACGATTGAACTGGATTGGGATCGCCGCACCGCGCTGGGCGTAGTGATGGCTGCCGCCGGTTATCCGGACGCCCCGCGCAATGGCGACGGCATCTCCGGCATCCCTGCAGAGACCGTGGATTGCGTGACATTCCATGCCGGAACCAAATTAAACGACGGCCATCTGAGCACCTCGGGCGGACGGGTGCTGTGCGTGGTCGGCCTCGGCGACAGTGTCAAAGTCGCGCAGAAAAACGCCTATGCGGCTGCCGATCTGATTCATTTCGACGGCGCGCAGTTGCGGCGCGACATCGGTTGGCGTGCATTGAAGCGTTGAACGTCAAATATGGAAATTGCAGTTAAGCGCCGCTTGTTGCGGCGTTTTTAATTAAGGAGCCGCGGATATGAGTGGTGCATTCAATTTCGGAATATTGCTGAACACCTATCTGGTGCCGTTCGGCCTGAAGATCGTCGCCGCCCTCGTCCTGTGGGTGATCGGCGGCATGCTGATCAACGGTTTTGCGCGGCTGGCCCGGCGTGCATTGAATCTGCGTCATCTCGACCCGACCCTGGCCAATTACGCCGTTTCCACCATCCATGTCGCGCTGCGCATTGTGCTGGTAATGGCAATACTCGGGGTATGCGGCATCCCGACCACTTCCTTTGCCGCACTGATCGGCGCTGCCGGCGTCGCCATCGGCGTGGCGTGGTCGGGGCTGTTGGCCAATTTCGCCGCCGGCATCTTCCTGGTCGTGCTGCATCCGTTCAAAGTGGGCGATACCATCACCGCCGCGGGCCAGACCGGCACGGTGACCGAAATCGGCCTGTTCATGACCATCGTGACCACCGACAACAATCTGCGCGTCTATATCGGCAATAACAAATTATTCGGCGACAACATCATCAACTACAGCATCAACGACACCCGCCGCGTCGACCAGCGCTGCCAGATCGCCGGTGACGTCGATCCGGCTGAGGCGATCGCGGTGCTGACGGAGCGGGTGTCGCGCATTCCCAACGTTTTGCAGATGCCCGCGCCCAATGTCACCATCGTGGAATTCAACGCGCTGGGCACCTTATTGGCGGTGCGCCTGTTCGCCGCCACGTCCCATTTCGGCCAGGTCAACAACGACACCAACAGCGCCATCGCTGAAACCGCGCGGGCTGCAGGCTGGCCGGCGCCGGCGACGTATCAAGTCAGCGTGCCGTCGAATCCGTTGTCGAATCCGCAATCCTCTCCAGCCGCATCCCCGGCGCAATCCCGTGCGACGGCCTGATCGAACCAGGCCCAAGGATCGGCCTGGGGATCGGAAATACCGCTGGCTTCCCATGCAGAGTACAATCGCGGTGTCATTTCTACCCGCATAACGATAATAAGCCGTGACCCGATCCGCCCCAGCACCCTCCGACATTCAACAATACCTCCGGAATCTGCAGCAACAAATCGTTGCTGCGCTTGAGCTTGTCGATGGCAAATCCTTCATCAGCGATGAATGGGAACGGCCGGAGGGCGGCGGCGGTATCTCGCGCATTATCGAAGAAGGGAATGTTTTGGAACGCGGCGGGGTCGGTTTTTCGCACGTCAAAGGCGAAAAATTACCGCCTACGGCTGCCGCCAACCGGCCCGAAATCGCCGGCCGGCCATGGGAAGCGATGGGCTTGTCGCTGGTCATGCATCCGCGTAATCCGTTCGCGCCGACCGTGCATATGAATATACGTTTTTTCAGCACGACGAATGGCCGCGGCGAGCCGGTCTGGTGGTTCGGCGGCGGCATGGATCTGACCCCGTATTACGGTTTTATCGAGGATGCACAGCATTTCCATCGCACTTGCCACCAAGCGCTGGCGCCATTCGGCGACGATCTGTATCCGCGCTTCAAGCAGTGGTGCGACGACTATTTTTATTTGAAACACCGCAAGGAACCGCGGGGCATCGGCGGTATTTTTTTCGATGACTTCAATGCGCTCGGTTTCAAGGACAGTTTTGCGATGATGCGCAGCGTCGGCGACCATTTTCTCGATGCCTATTTGCCGCTGCTGAAAAAACGCATGGTATTACCGTACGGCGAGCACGAACGCGATTTCCAGGCGTACCGCCGGGGCCGTTACGTCGAATTCAATCTGGTGTTCGACCGCGGCACGCTGTTCGGCCTGCAATCGGGCGGACGTACCGAAGCGATCCTGATGTCGATGCCGCCTGTGGTTAAATGGCGTTACAACTGGCAGCCCGAAGCGGGTACCCCGGAAGCTGCGTTGTATAGCGACTTTCTGATTCATCGGGATTGGCTCTAGTGGCCGGCGCCCCGAACAGCCTGGATACGGGAACAGGGATGGATAATTCCGGCCGCAATACGGATATGGATACGCATGCGCCCGAGCCTGAGCCTGGCAAAAACCAGACTTGCATTGCCATCCTGGGCGGCAGTTTCGACCCGGTGCACAACGGCCACGTGGCGCTGGCGGAATATTTTGTCGATTTGCTGACACCGGATGAGCTGCGGATCATTCCGACCGGCAATCCCTGGCAAAAGCATGGTTTGCAGGCGACGCCGCAGCAACGGGTCGAAATGGTGCGCCGGGCGTTCAGCCGGCAATCGGTGCCGGTACGCATCGATCAGCAGGAAATCGAACGCGCCACGGTGACCTATACCATCGATACGCTGCAATCGTTGCGCAGGGAACTCGGGCCGGACGTATCCATCGTATTTTTGATGGGCGCCGATCAATTACAGCATTTGAATACCTGGCAGGGCTGGCACGAACTCTTCGATTACGCGCATTTGTGCGCCGCATCACGCCCCGGCTTCGGCATGGAACCGGCGAATGTTCCCGAGGAAGTGCTGCAGGAATTCAGCCGGCGGGAGGCCAGTCCGGCGCAAATTCGCAATACGGCATCCGGCCTGACGTATCTGGCATCGAATCTGGCGGTCGATATTTCCGCCACAGAAATCCGGGAAATTCTGCACAACGGCGCGCTTCCCGACGCGCTGGTGCCCTCCGGGGTGCTAGACTACATCGAACAACATCACCTATATAAAAGTTAAATGGATATTAAAAAACTGCAAGCACTGGTCATCGATGCGCTGGAAGACGTCAAAGCGCAAGACATCAAGGTGTACGACACCTCGCATCTGACCAGTCTGTTTGACCGGATCGCTATCGCATCCGGCACATCCAACCGTCAAACCAAGGCACTGGCCGCCTCCGTGCGCGACAAAGTCAAACTAAGCGGCGGCAATGTCCTGAGCATGGAAGGTGAAGATACCGGCGAATGGGTGCTGGTCGATCTGGGCGATATGATCGTCCACATCATGCAACCGCCCATTCGCGCCTACTACCGCCTGGAAGAAATCTGGGGCGAAAAGGAAGTCAAATTCGGCGCAGCCGTACGACTCTCCAAGCGCACTGCGTCCGGAGACGGCGCTGAAGCACCGAAAAAAGCACGCCACCTGACCGTCAATAAATCGAGCGCAGAAGCAACCCCGGCAACGCCGAAAAAGACGGCCGGCACCAGCACGCGCAAACCGGCCGCCACAGGCGCCACCCGCAAACCGGCTGCCGCCAAATCGGCCACCGGCAAAGCCAAACCAAAACCACCAAGCAAACCGATCGGCAAGACTGTCAAGGTCGCCTCGACCAAAACAGCCGTTGCATCCAAGGGCGCCGCGGTCAAAAAAGCCGCCGCCAAGGGACCTGCTCGCGCACCCGCCAAACGCGCGCCACGCGCGGCAGCCAAACCCAAGGCCGACAGCTGACAACTGATCGAGCAGCCATCGACCGGCCATCATGCAGCTGATCATCGCCGCAGTCGGCAATAAAATGCCGGCCTGGATCGAAGCCGGCTTCAACGAGTACGCAAAAAGAATGCCGCCGGAGTGCCGCATTCTGCTGAAAGAAATCAAGCCGGTCGAACGTTCCGGCAGCAAAACCGCAGAAACCGTCATGGCGCTGGAACGCGTCAAGATCGAAGCCGCCTTGCCCAAAGGCGCGCTGGTGGTGGCGCTCGACGAACGCGGCAAAGACCTCAGCTCTATGCAGCTATCCGGCCACCTGACGCAATGGCAGCAGGAAGGCCGCGATATTGCATTGGTGATCGGCGGCGCCGATGGCCTCGATGCCGGATTCAAGGCCGGCGCCGATATGCTGATCCGCATTTCCAGCCTGACGCTGCCGCACGGCATGGTTCGGGTACTGCTTGCAGAGCAACTTTATCGGGCATGGTCCATCACACAAAATCATCCGTATCATCGGGTATAGTGCGTAGGATTAAAAGCGCAAGGTATAGTGCGGCATGAAGCAAACCATCAAAAAAATCTATCTCGCCTCCAAAAGCCCGCGCCGCCGCGAATTGCTGCGCCAGGTCGGCGTCGAATTCGAATTGCTGCTCAACGACAGCGAGATCAATGAAGACGTGCTGCCGGGAGAAGCGCCGTATGACTACGTCGCGCGCGTCACGCGCGACAAAGCCGAGCATGCCCTTGAAACCATGTTGCGCCGGCAATTGCCGATGCGCCCTGTTCTGGCGGCCGACACCACGGTCGTGGTCGACACCGCCATTCTGGGCAAGCCGGCCGACATGAACGAAGCCATGCAAATGATGCGCCGGCTGTCCGGCCGCACCCACCAGGTCCTGACCAGCGTGGCCGTCGCGGCGGGCGATGAACTATGGCAAATTACACAGAGTTCGGATGTCGAATTTGCCCCCCTGACCGAGAAGGCGATCATCGCCTATTGCGACACCCCGGAACCCTACGACAAGGCGGGCGGTTACGGCATTCAGGGGCCGGCGGCCATTTTTATTACGAATATTTCAGGCAGTTATTCCGGCATTGCCGGTTTACCGTTGTTTGAAACGGTCCAGTTATTGCAAAAAGCGGGCGTGCACATCTTATGAGTGAAGATATTCTGATCAACATCACGCCGCAGGAAACACGCGTGGCGTTACTACTGCAAGGTGCAGTGCAGGAATTGCATATCGAGCGGACTTTATCGCGTGGTCTGGCCGGCAATATTTATCTCGGTAAAGTGGTCCGGGTATTGCCCGGCATGCAATCGGCATTCATCGACATCGGCCTGGAGCGAGCGGCGTTTCTGCACGTCGCCGACATCTGGGAATCGCGCGCGCATGACGGGCAAAACAATAATCCGCACACGCCGATTGAAAAGCTGTTGTACGACGGCCAATCGGTGACGGTGCAAGTCATCAAGGAGCCGATCGGCACCAAGGGCGCGCGCCTCGCGACACAAATTTCCATTGCCGGCCGCATGCTGGTTTATCTGCCGCAGGACAAGCACATCGGCATTTCGCAGCGCATCGAAAACGAGGCGGAACGCGAACTGCTGCGCAGCAAAGTGCAAGCACTGTTGCCGCCGGAAGAAAAAGGCGGCTTCATCATTCGCACGATGGCCGAAGACGCCTCCGATCTCGATCTGCAAATGGACGTGGAATACCTGCGAAAAACCTGGTCGGCCATCGTTCAGTTGGGGAAAACCAGACCGGCGCCGACCTTGCTGCATCAGGATTTGAATCTGGCGCAACGCGTCTTGCGCGATTTCGTCAGCGAAACCACGACCAGCATCCAGATCGATTCCCGCGAAAATTTCCAGAAGCTGCAAGAGTTCGGCGCCTTGTACACGCCATCGGTGCTGGAGCGCTTAAGCCACTACAAAGGCGAACGTCCGCTGTTCGATCTGTATGGCGTGGAAGAAGAAATCCAGCGCGCGCTGGGACGGCGCGTCGATCTGAAATCGGGCGGCTATCTGATCATCGACCAGACCGAAGCGATGACCACCATCGACGTCAATACCGGCAGTTTCGTCAACGGCCGCAATTTCGACGATACCATTTTCAAGACCAATCTCGAATCGGCGCAAGCCATTGCACGCCAGCTGCGTCTGCGCAATCTGGGCGGCATCATCATCCTGGACTTCATCGATATGGAGAACGGCGAGCACAAGAGCGCGGTGCTGTCCGAATTGCACAAGGCGCTGCAACGCGACCGCACCAAGATTTCAGTCTCCAATTTCTCGGCGCTGGGCCTGGTCGAAATGACCCGCAAACGCACCCGCGAATCGCTGGCACACGTCTTGTGCGAAGTCTGCCCGGCCTGCGACGGCAAGGGCCAACTCAAGACTGCGCGCACGGTCTGTTATGAAATCCTGCGCGAAGTGCTGCGCGAAGCCAAGCAATTCAATCCGCGCGAGTTCCGGATTCTGGCATCGCAGATGGTGGTGGATATGTTTCTGGAAGAAGAGTCGCAGCATCTGGCAATGCTGGGCGACTTCATACAGAAACCGATTTCGCTGCAAGTGCAGACGGCTTATTTGCAGGAACAGTACGACATTATTCTTATGTAAATATTTTTATTATTTAAAAACAATAAGTTATGTTATTTTAAAAACGGAAAACCAGGAACTGGATGCGTGTTCACCATATCCCTGCCAGACATACATTAGCCTGGCGCTGAATTCATCTCCCCCGACACGCGCTGACTTAAGGAAGGAGCCGGTTCAGGGGATTGCGTATAAAAAAACCGCAGCATTTCCCTGGACGCGTCAGGCCCGCCGGCATCGGTATAACTGCCCCTTGCGCTGCCGCCGGCCCAAGCGTGCCCCGCGCCATGGATCACCCAATGTTCGGCTAACGCCGGCTGATCGCCCATATGATGGGAGGTGCGCGTATAAGTGCGCTGCCCCGGTTTCCCGCCATCCTCGACCAGAACCTGCATTGCGGCGCCTGTATTGTTTTGCTCGAAATTACGCACGAAGTCGTCGATCAATTGATCGCCGTTAGCAGCGCTGACGGTCGTATCCCGATCGCCGTGGAACACGATAATCGGGATCGCGGCCAACGCCGCCTGCGCCGGCGATCCGGCGCCGAAGCGGGCACGCTTGGCTGCCGCGCCACGCATTGCATTCATCGCCGACGGCAGATCATTGGCTGCGGCGTAAGGCAAGCCGGAATGCACGCCAACCGCTTTATACAGATCGGGATAAGTGCTTCCCATGATGACGGCCATCGCACCGCCGGCAGACATACCCGCCACATACACCTTGTCGCGATCCAGGCCATATTCAGTGATGACGGCATTGGTGATGCCGGCAATGATGCTGGGCTCGCCCTGCCCGCGCTGTTGGTCCAAGGCCTTGAACCAGTTCCAGCATTTTGACGCATTGGCGGATTGCTCTTGCGCCGGATAGACCACAAAGCATTGCTTTTCTTCTGCCACCGTATTCATTTGCGTGCCGGCAGAAAAGTCGTCTGGATTTTGCGTGCAGCCATGCAGCATGACCATCAGCGGCATCGGCTGGCCGGCATACGTGCTTGGAATGTAGACTTTGTACCGGCGGCTGCCGGCCTGGTTTGCATATGACTTGCTCAGAAACTGGCCCTTGCAAGGTATTGCCTCTTCCGTGGCGGAAGCGTCGCTTACCCCCGGCACGCAAACACCGAGTTGCGTTAACAGCTTACTGACGAATTCAGGTTGCCCCACCAGGAATTCCGGCGTGCTCATTACCGAGCCGCCAGGCCGGAATGACGATGCGGTGTTACTCGTCCGGATATCGGCAAGCGTACCGTTCTTAAGCGCTTCCTGAATCGCAGCGAGTGCGACGTTCGGGCCTTTGGACGTAAGCAATCCGGTAACGGCGACTATGCGGTCATGCAGGGTTTTAACTTGGGACATGATTTTCCTTTGCATCAATAATGTTATCGAGTTGCGATTGAGAAGTCAGTAGCGGCGGTCAGTAGCGCGAATGGATGCGGCCTGCCAGTGCCGCTTTTACCGCAGCGCTGGCCTGAAATACGCCCAATATCGTTACCGACTCAATCGTCGCTGCAGCCAGTTCTGCAGGAACGTCGGCAGCAATAGCCGCCAGTCCCAGCACCTGAATCTGTAATCGCTCACCCGCCGCCAGGACGCCTTCAAGTTGGGCCCGCGAATAACTCTGCAAACCCAATACCAGGCTTTTACGCATCACCGTCTGCTTGACGACATCCGAATGCACAACCAATTGATTGCGAATGGCGGTACGGATCAGATCTGTTCGATTGGCGTAAAAACCTTCCTGCACCAATAAGTCGATCTGGCCGAGATCGATCACCCCCAAGTTGATGGTGATTTTTTCGCTGTCGGCGAATTTGGGTTTCTGCTCTAAAACGGCCATGAAAACTCCTTTACTTACCTAAAAACCATCCATAAAGGGTGTTATCCCCTGCACCCCATCCGCTTACCATCCATATACCATCTGGATAGATGGTAAAAGCTTAAACCAAATTGTGCAGCACAGCAAATTTAATTTGTAAGCAGCTAAGGAAGCGCCCATCAATCACTCTTATTCGCGTTTTTAAAAGATTTACACAAACGGAATTTACTCAACACACAATCTGTCAATGCAGGGAAATGCATCGATAACAGATGCCGGCAGGCGCCACCTCAAGGAGATTCGATGAACGGTCAATTTTTGTCCGACAACAGTGTCCGGATTTCGTGTGTCATTTGCGCCTTTAACGAAGCGCCGCGCATAGCTGCTGTGCTGGAAGTCGTATCGAGCCATCCGCTACTTTATGAAGTCATCGTTGTCGACGACGGTTCGACGGACAATACTTTAGAAGTGGTGAGGCAGTTTCCCTCGGTAAAAATCATATCGAGCGAAACGAATCAAGGAAAAAGTGCCGCAATGGCAGCGGGCGTCCTGGCGGCAAAATCCGATCTATTGATGTTATTGGATGCCGACCTCAAGGGCCTATCCAATAAAGATGTCACGGCGTTGGCAGAACCTGTTTTACGTGGCAATGCAGACGTCAGTATCAGCCTGCGAAGAAATAGCCTTTATATATTCCGCATGATCGGTCTGGATTTTGTCTCTGGAGAAAGAGTTATTCGAAAAGATATTTTGAACGAGGCAATGAATGAGATTCGGCTGCTTCCCCGCTTTGGCATTGAAGTATTCATGAACACGCAGATCATTGCGCGCAGGCTTTCAATTTCGGTAGCCCGTTGGACAGATGTCACGCAGTCGAGAAAGACCGAAAAGCTTGGGTACTGGAAAGGCATCGTCGCCGAATGGCGCATGATCATCGATTTATTGCATGTCCACTATCCTTTGGCATTAATTTCGCAAACCGTTGATTTATTATCGCTGCGAGTCAAGACTATTTCCATCAATGCGCGCAAGGACTGGAAATCCACTTAATCGGCAGCGCGATCTTGCTTCCTGCCTCTCAAAAAAAGAGGCAGGAGGGTTCCTTTATTTTTTGATAAACAGGCTGTTCCACAATTTCGTCCACTTATCGTTTTCGTCCAGCAGCGTCTCGGTGTCGCTCATTACATGCGGGAAATTATTCAGCTTGCTCTGAATCTTGGTGCTGACCGGGACGCGGCCCAGGTCGGCATACATTTGCTGAATTTCCGGCGATAGCACAAAATCCACAAACAGCAAAGCCGCATTCGGATGCGGCGCATTTTTTGCTATCCCCAAGCCCTGCTCGCGACCGACCACCGGCTGCACCGGCGCCCATTCGATGGGCGTTCCCTTTCGTTTCAGCGACTCCACCTCGCCGTTATAAATGGTCAGCGCGACCGGCACCTCTCCGGCGCCTACCATCTGCGCCATCAAAATATGCCCAACGCGCATCTGAGGCTGCGTCGCTGCCAGGTCCTGAAAGAATTTCATTCCCTTGTCGTTACCCATATTTTTTATAATGGTTGCCATCCATTCAATATCGCTCGCTTCGATACTGATCTTCCCCTTCCATTTTGGGTCCAGAAAACCTTCGTAAGTCGCGGGCAAATCTTCGCGCTTTACCTTGGTCGGGTTATAAGCAACGACAATATAATTAACGCGGTCGGCGACCCATAAATGATTCGATGGGAATGCATCTTTAGGCAGATCGGCAAAGTATGGGCTGTAAAATTCCGACAGCAATTTTTCGCGCGCGATCTGTTCGATTTCGGAACCGTTGGTTTCCATCACGTCGACCGTGAAACGGTGAGCCTGTCCTTCCGTAATCGCGCGCTGCGCTACCTGATCGCTCAATGTGCGCCACAGCGTGACTTTAATGCCGTACTTCTTTTCGAAGGCAGCGACCAGTGGCGTCGATTCTCCGGTCGAAAGCGACGTATACACCACGACGGAGCCTTCCTTTTTCGCCTTGGCAATTAATTGCTGATCGCGATCGGCGCCGCGATACATATAGAGCGCATCGTTAGGACCGGGCGTGGACGGTGCAGCAGCCAGCGCCGGCCCGCACAACGCGGCGACAGCCAAACCGGTCAGCAGATACGAATGCAGATTGATGCGTTTGCGTACATTCATTTTTTTGTCTCCTCACATCACACCTTCAGCAAACACCAATGAACAGCGGCCAATATCAAACGGCGGGGCCCACCGAACGCGGCGTACGAATTACACCGGTCAACGAGTCGGCCGGCAATGCCATGATGGCCGGTTCGTCGAATATTTCGCCCATCTCGGATGGCACGCCGGTCTCGCGCATGGCTTCCAGCCATTTGCGGTGGATACGCGGATCCTGATCTTCGTATTCCAATTGGCGGCCGCCTTGCTGAATCGGTACCGATCCCTGTCCTTCGGCACTCT
>DASYCG010000141.1:0-3098 GCA_036500325.1 Herbaspirillum sp.
GCCGAAGGCATTACCGACGATCGCCGGGTTGAATTCATACTGGAAAGCGCAGTCGAGCTGGATGCTGCGTTGCGCGAAATGGAATGCGGCCTGATCGTGCGCCATGCGGCGGCCTGGCATGAAATACCGCAGTTGGCGGCGGCGCTCGGCGTCGATGCGGTTTTTGCCAATCAGGATTACGAACCGCAAGCCATCGCCCGCGATGCGCTGGCGGCAAAGGCGCTGGCGGCCGGCGGACGCCGGTTTCTGCAGTACAAAGATCAGGTCATTTTCGAAAAAGAAGAAATCCTGACCCAGGCGCAGCAACCGTTCTCCGTCTTTACGTCTTATAAAAACGCATGGATGCGCAAGATCGCAGAAGACGGCGGCGCGTTTTATCTTCAAGCATATCCGGTGGATCGTTATCTGGCGCGACTGGCGCCGCTGCCGGAGGCTTATCAGGATACGATGCCCACGCTGGAACAACTCGGCTTCGCAAAGAGCAATCTGGCCGATCTCGACATCCCCACCGGCATGTCGGGCGCGCAATCGCTGCTCGACGATTTCCTCGCCCGCATCGAAAAATACGATATCGCGCGCGATTATCCGGCGCTCAAAGGAAGCTCTTATCTGTCGGTGCATCTGCGCTTCGGCACGCTTTCGATCCGAACGCCGGCGCGCCTGGCCTTCGAGATGATGCGCAGCGGGCGAGGCGGCAATGGTGCAGCAGTCTGGCTATCGGAACTGATCTGGCGCGATTTCTATTTCATGATTCTGCATCATCATCCGCACGTAGCCGGGCACGCATTCAAACCCGCTTACGACAAGATCGTTTGGGAAAGCGGCCCGCAGGCCGAGGCATTATTCGATGCCTGGCGCCAGGGCCGCACCGGCTATCCGCTGGTCGATGCCGCCATGCTGCAATTGAATCTGACCGGGTATATGCACAACCGCCTGCGCATGGTGGCGGCCGGTTTCCTGATCAAGGATCTGGGGATCGACTGGCGCTGGGGCGAACGCTATTTTGCCGACCAGTTGAACGATTTCGATTTGTCGGCCAACAACGGCGGCTGGCAATGGGCCGCCTCGTCCGGCTGCGATGCGCAGCCTTATTTCCGTATTTTCAATCCGGTGACGCAATCGGAACGCTTCGATGCCGAGGGCAAATTCATTCGCCGCTATTTGCCGCAATTGGCAAAGCTGTCCAACCAGCGTATTCATGCGCCCTGGCTGGCTTCCGAAGAAGAATTGAAACAGGCCGGCATTACGCTGGGCGAAGACTATCCGCAGCCGATCGTGCAACATGATCTGGCACGGCAACGCACTTTGCAGCGTTATGCCGTGGTGAAGCGCCAGGACGGCCTCAGTCCGCCATCGGCGCAGCAGCGATCGGATGATGAAAGCTGACGCGCGGCACGCGCCGCGCCATCCATAAGCCGATCAGCGACACGACGATGGCCAGCGCCACGCCCGTATGAATCGAAGCGACCAGCGCTTCGCGCGCGGCGTTCAACATTGCTTCACCGTTACGGCCCGATTGCGCAGCCTCTGTCAGCAAGCTCTGCTGTGCCGCATGATCGAGCAGGATTTCCGGATTCCCGAACCTGGGCAGCCATTGCTCGCCTTGTTCGGCTACCAGCGCGCGTTGCACCCCGCCCGCATACAAGCGGTTGACCAGCGTCCCGGTAACCGCCGTGCCGAGCATGCCGCCGATCATCCGCAGCGATTGCAGCAATGCCGTGGAGATACCGAGATGCTCGCGCGGCGCGGTCTGCTGCGCAAAAATGGTCAGATTCGGCAACACCAGGCCAAAGCCCAGGCCACCGATCAGCATCGTGCTCAATATGAAACTGCTCGACGTCGAGCGCTGGGTCAATACCATGCCGAGCGAAGACAGCGCAATCAAGGCAAATCCGACGTACAGCATCAGATTCGGATTCGGCACCCGCGTTACCAGACGGCCGTTGACGATGCTGGCGACCGTGATGCAGGCTACCAGCGGCGTGATCAGCAAGCCGGCTTGCTGCGGCGTCATATCGAAGCCGCCCTGAAACAATAGCGGCGCATAGACCAGCATTGAAAACATCGCAAACCCGACCGCCATTGCCAGCACGAACAGCGGCGCCAGCGAAGGATCGCGCCACATCTCCAGCGGCAGCAACGGCTGCGAGGCACGCTGCTCCCATTTCCACAATCCATAAAACGACGCGACGCTGACGACCAGCAGCACACTCAGCAACAGCGAAAATCCATGCTTGGGCAATTCTTCAACCACCAGTTGCAGGCTTCCCAACGCCAGCGCAATCAGGATGGCGCCGGGCCAGTCGAGCCTGATTTTGACGGTGGAAGCAACATGCCGGATATGCGGGAAGAAACGCCAGATGAAATACAGCGACAGCACACCGAACGGCAGATTGACGTAAAACACCCAGCGCCAGCCCCAATATTGCGTCAGGAAGCCGCCCAGCGAAGGCCCGATTGCGACGGCAATGCCATAGGCCGAGGTCAGCAGGACTTGCCAGCGCAAACGCACCTTGGCTTCCGGAAATAAATCCGGCACGCAGGCGAATGCGGTGCCGACCAGCATCCCGCCGCCGATGCCCTGCAAACCGCGCGCCAACACCAGGAACAACATGCTGTTGGCCATGCCGCATAAAGCGGATGCCGCGCTGAAAATGATCACCGATGCAATCACGAATGGCTTGCGTCCGAAGAAATCGCCCAGCCGGCCGAAGATCGGCACGGTAATCACGGAAGTCAGCAGATAGGAAGTCGCCACCCAGGCGTAGAGATCGAAGCCTTTCAGCTCGGCCACGACCGTCGGCAGCGCGGTACCGACCACGGTTTGATCGAGCGCCACCAGCATAATGACGAAGCAAATGCCCAGCATGGCGAGCAAAGATTCGCGAAAAGGAAGTATTTGTCCGCTGGAATGAGCGGGATCGGTGTGTACAGGCATGGAGGATGAATTGTGGATGCACAAGCATCCGGGGGATTGGAATAATAGGCGATTTTATCAAGAATGACGAAATCGCGCCCGGAGGACGGTCGAGTTGCCTCTTCGATAAGGGCGCGGGCTGTGGCGGCACCTTGTGCACAGTGAGGTAACGGAGGAGGTG
>DASYCG010000142.1:0-10201 GCA_036500325.1 Herbaspirillum sp.
TGGGCGTTGTCGACGAATCAGCGCCTGTTCCTCGGCGAATTCGGTGTGACGCCGAACGACAATTGCTTGCAGGTATTGAAGGCCATCGTCGACGGCACGCAGGACCGCAAGGCCTGGGCCGGCTGGACGTATTGGGCCGCCGGCAAATGGCTGGCGACGTATCCGCTCACCATCCAGCCCGCCGACGGCGTCGACAAGCCGCAGATGGCGGTGTTGAAAAGCAGTCTGTGAATGTGGCCGGTCTTTGCCGCTATTTGTAAAGGAACGGTTATATGAAATTTTCCCTGGTATTGGCGACGGTGGGGCGCAGCGAGGAAGTGGCGCGTTTTCTGGCCTCGCTGGACGCGCAGGATTACCGCAACTTTGAATTGATCGTGATCGATCAGAACGATGATGAACGCCTGGCGCCTTTGCTGAAGGTCTATCGGGAACGCTTCAGATTCCTGCATGTGCGTTCGGCGCGCGGCTTGTCGCGCGCGCGCAATGTCGGGTTGAGGCTGGCCGGCGGCGACGTGATCGCGTTTCCGGACGACGATTGCTGGTATCCGCTGGGCCTGTTGCAAAAAGTCGCGTCGGAGTTGAACGGCAATCCGGATATCGACGGCATTACCGGGCGTTTCACAGATGGCGATCTTGAAGAACGGCATGGGTATCGGGGCTGGTAGACAAGCAGCAGGCAAGTAGAAAGCAAGCAGAGGATGCAACCATGAAATTTTCATTGATATTGGCGACAGTAGGACGGTACGAGGAAGTGGCGCGGTTTTTGACCTCGCTGGATGCCCAGGATTACCGGAATTTCGAATTGATAGTGATCGATCAGAATGAGGACGAACGCCTGACGCGGCTGCTGGCGATGTATCGGGAGCGATTCCCTGTGCAGCACGTACGCTCGGAACGCGGCTTGTCGCGTGCGCGCAATGTCGGCCTGCAATTGGCCGACGGCGATGTGATCGCTTTTCCGGATGACGATTGCTGGTACCCGCTGGGCCTGCTGCAAAAGGTAGCGTCGGAATTGAACGGCAATTCGGATATCGACGGCATCACCGGGCGTTTCACCGATGGCGACGGCCGCAGCGAAGGACGCTGGCTGGATCACTCCACGCTTTTGAATCGTTACAACATCTGGCGCGGCGCCATTTCTTTCAGCATCTTTTTACGCCGGCGCGTGGTGGATGCGGTAGGGAAGTTCAATGCGTCGCTGGGCGTGGGGGCCGGCACGCCTTGGGGCGCCTCCGAAGAAACCGATTACCTGCTGCGCAGCCTGCAGCGCGGTTTCAAACTGAAATTCCTGAGCGATCTGGTGTTGCATCATCCGGTCAAGACCGCGAATTTCGACGACGGCGCCTGTAATCGCCAGCAAAAATATGAGGCCGGTATCGGCCGCGTGATGCGCATGAATGCCTATCCGTTCTGGTATTTTCCGGTGGCTTGCCTGCGCACCTGTTGCGGTATTGTGCTGGCGCTGGCGAGCGGCGATTTTCCGCGGGCCCGCTTTAAATATGTCAGCGTGCTGGCGCGCATGCGGGGATGGCGCGGATGAATGCAAAGGCAATCATCGGCAAAGGCGGCGGCGGAGGTGGACTGGCATCGGGATCGATGTGGTCGATGATCGACAATCTTGCGCAGCAGGTATTGTCGTTCGCTGTCTTCGCGGTGCTGGCGCATTTTCTGGCGCCTGCCGCGTTCGGTTTGCTGACGGTTGCGCATCTGTTTATTCTGTTCACCAGGATGGTGGTGTTCGATGCCATCGCCATGCCGATCGTGCGTAGCGCGGCGCCGGACGATAAAACCTATTCCTGGATATTTTCGATGTGCGCCGCGGCCGGGTTGCTGATGGCCGGCGCCATGTTTTTCTCGGCCGGCGTGGTGTCGGTGCTGTTTCGCGCGCCGGAACTGAAACATGTGTTGCAGGGCATGAGCGTGTCCATTCTGTTTTTCGGCCTGGTGCGCGCTTATGAGGCGCGGCTGGTGCGCAATATGATGTTTCGCCAGTTGGCGATCCGATCGATCGGATCGGTGACGGTCGGCGGTGTGATCGGTATCGTTCTGGCTGCGCGTGGCGGAGGGGCGATGTCGCTGGTGGTGCAGCAGGTGACGGCGTCCGGGCTGGGCCTGGTGCTGGTGGTGGCGCAAAGCCGCTGGTGGCCGCGCATGGTGTTCGACCCTGCGCTGACGCGCAAATATATCGACGATATCCGGCAGGTCGGCATCGCCGGCGTATTGGGGTTTGCCAATGCCAATGGCGATTCGCTGCTGGTGGGACTTTTTCTGGGGCCGTACGCCACCGGGCTGTACAACCTGGCCAAGCGCATGACATCGGCGGTGTATCTGGTGATCGCCAGCTCAATGCATAAAGTGGCGTTGCCGGTATTCTCGGATGCGGGCGCCGACCTGGATGCACTGCAGCGCGGTTATCTGAAGATTTTCGGCATTACCTTGTTTTGCGTTGCGCCGCTGTTGTGTTTTCAGGCGGTGTTGGCGCAGCCTTTGGTGGCGGCCGTATTCGGCGTCAAATGGCTGCCGGCGGCGCCTACGGTCAGTGTGCTGGCATTGCTGTACATAATGTCGTCGATCATGCAATTGAACGATTACCTGTTCTTTGCATTGGGACGGAACCGGGTACCGGTGCGTTGCGGTATCGCGCAGCTGACTTTGGCTGCCGGCCTGGCGGCAGTCTTTCATCGATACGGTTTGATCGGCATGAGCCTGTCGTTTTGTGCTGCGTATCTGGTGGTGTATCCGGTGTCGCAGACCATGCTGAGCCGCGCGCTGGGCTTGAATGCGCGCGCAATGTGGTACGCACTGGCGCCGCCGTTGACGGGCAGTATTACCTTGTCGCTGGCCCTGGCTGCTTATCTGCTGTTGATGCCGGACTATTTCACTAACGCCGCGCTGGTGGCCGGCGGTGTGCTGGTGGCTTGTTTGCTGTATCCGTTGATCGTGATTGCTACCGGCTGGCAGATCAGGGCGGTTAACGATTCCTGGCATGGCTTATTGCTGTCGGCGATGCGGATGCGGCGGGCGCGATGAATCGGGGCAGGTCTAAGGATAGGACTGCAGGTATGACTGCGGATACGACGATGGGTATGACTATAAGCGGCGCGGGGGAACGATCATGAATTCTGAGAATACTATTGCCATCGCCGGTTTTCCGGTCATTGCGACCAGCGCGCGGATGTTGGCGGTGCATCTGCATCAGACACTGCTGCTGCACGGCAAGGAAACCTTGTTCTTCGCCAATACCAATTTCATCGTCAAATGCCGGCCTCTGCTGGAACGGATGAAGCGCGATGCTGTGATTATCGTCAACGATGGCGTCGGCATGGATATCGCGGCCTATCTGAGCGGCCGGCAGCGCTTCATGGAAAACCTGAACGGCACCGATTTCACGCCGTATTTTTTTTCCGGCGCGAGCAGGCCGCTGCGGGTGTTTCTGCTGGGCGCGAAGCCGGAAGTATTGAGCAAGGCGGCTAGTCATGTCAGCCGCAAGTTGGGACAAATGGTGGTCGGTACTTGCGATGGTTATCAGGGCTTGGCAAAATGTCGCGCCGATCTGCCGGAAATCATTAACCGGGCGCAAGCCGAGGTGGTGCTGGTGGCGATGGGGAATCCGGTCCAGGAGGAATGGATTCTCGACAATCGGCAGAGTTTGAATGCGAATATCGTTATCGGGGTCGGCGCCTTGTTCGATTTTTGGGCCGGCGATAAGCCGCGTGCGCCGCGCTGGGTGCAACGGATGCGGTTCGAATGGTTTTATCGCCTTTGTCTTGAGCCGCGCCGTTTATTGCGCCGCTATACGGTCGATATCGTGCGCTTTCTGATATTGTGCCGCAAGTATCGGGGCGATGGCCTGTAGCGGGCGATGTTTGCATCCCGGCATTAATTTTGTTCTTTGTGAGACAGGACTATGAAAACAATGATTTCGGCAGTAATTGAATTCCTGCATGAAAGTAGCTGTATCGCTCTCTGTAAAGGCATGAGCGCCCGATGAAAATCTATCCAGTGATCCTGGCCGGCGGTTCCGGCACGCGTTTATGGCCGCTTTCGCGCGAGGCGTTGCCGAAGCAATTGCTGCCTTTATGTTCGCAGCAATCGATGTTGCAAGAGACTTTGCAGCGCTTGCTGGATTGGCCCGAGTTGATGCCGCCGTTACTGACCTGCGGTAACGAGCACCGGTTTCTGGTGGCGGAGCAGCTGCGCGCCATCGGCGTAGCGCCGCTGGCCATCATGCTGGAACCGCAAGGCCGCAACACCGCGCCGACGGTGGCGGTGGCCGCGCACTATTTACTGCAGCAGGATAAGGATGCACTGATGCTGGTGTTGCCGGCCGATCATGTGATCGCCGATACGCCGGCATTTCATGCGGCTGTGCGACGGGCGCAGCTGGCCGCCGAAAAAGGCGCCATCGCAAGCTTCGGAATTGTGCCGTCCGGCCCGGAAACCGGTTACGGCTATATTCGCCGCGGTGCCGGCCTGGCGGGCGCCGAGGGTTGCTATGCGGTTGAACAATTCGTCGAAAAGCCGGATCGCCCGACCGCCGAAAAATTTGTCGCCGACGAGACTTATAGCTGGAACAGCGGCATGTTTCTGTTCCGCGCATCGCGTTATCTGGAAGAATTGCGCGCGTTTCGGCCGGATATTGCACAGAGCTGCCAGAAGGCATTCGATGGTGCGCACAAGGATCTGGATTTCTTCCGCCTGGAGGAAGCTGCTTTTGCCGCTTGCCCGTCCGAATCGATCGATTACGCCGTGATGGAGCACACCAAAGATGCCGTTGTAGTGCCGGCTGAAATCGGCTGGAACGACGTCGGTTCCTGGTCCGCATTATGGGAAGTTCTGGAAGGCGACGCTAATGGCAATGTCGTGCGCGGCGATGTGTACCTGGATGACGTGCAGAATTCCATGATCCGCTCTGAAAACCGCTTCGTCGCGGTGGTCGGCGTGAAGGACCTGGTCGTTGTGGAGACCAAGGATGCGGTGATGGTGGTGCATAAGGATCAAGTGCAGCACGTCAAGAAAATCGTCGCGGAGCTGAAGCAGAATAACCGTACCGAACATGTCACGCACACGCGCGTTTATCGGCCATGGGGCAGTTATGAAGGCATCGATCTGGGCGAGCGCTTTCAGGTCAAGCGCATCACGGTTAACCCCGGCGGCAAGCTGTCGCTGCAGATGCATCATCACCGTGCCGAGCATTGGGTGGTGGTGAGCGGCACGGCAATGGTTACTTGCGGCGATGAAGAGAAATTACTGGTCGAAAACGAGTCGGTGTATATACCGATCGGCAGCAAGCACCGGCTGGAAAATCCCGGCAAAATGCCCCTGCATCTGATTGAGGTGCAATCGGGCGCTTATCTGGGCGAAGACGATATCGTTCGCTTCGAAGATATTTATAAACGCAACTGATGTCTTGCGGTGTCGGGACATGGTGCGATTTTCCTTAAACATTTACAGACTCTAAAAATTTATGTTGCCACTTCAAAGTTCGATATTCAAAGCGTATGACATTCGCGGCATTGTCGGTTCCACGCTGGATGCGGATATCGCACAGCAAATCGGCCTGGCCTTCGGCGCCGCGGTTCGCGCCAAGGGGGAAACCACCGTGGTCATTGGGCGCGACGGACGCTTGTCCGGTCCGGAATTGTCGGAAGCGCTGGGCGTGGGCTTGCAACAGGCCGGCCTGGATGTGATCGATCTGGGCGTAGTGGCTACGCCCTTGGTGTATTTCGGTACGCATATGCTCGGCGCGCAATCCGGTGTGATGGTGACCGGCAGCCACAATCCGCCCGATTACAACGGCTTCAAGATGGTGTTGGCCGGCGAAGCAATTTATGGCGAGACTATTCTTGCTCTGCACCGGGCGATTGTGAGCGGTTCCGCGGCGCATGCGACCATCGGCATGCCGGTCGGCGGTTATCTTGAGCAGGATATCAGGCAAGATTATCTGGCGCGTATTGCCGATGACGTCAAATTGGCGCGGCCGATGAAGATTGTGGTCGATTGCGGCAATGGCGTGGCCGGCGCGTTTGCCGGCGATCTGTATCGCATGCTCGGCTGCGAGGTGCAGGAATTGTTTTGCGAAGTGGACGGCACTTTTCCGAATCACCATCCCGATCCGGCCCATCCGGAAAATCTGCAGGATGTCATTCGCGCACTTCAAACCGGCCAGGCCGAGATCGGCCTGGCGTTCGATGGCGATGGCGATCGTCTCGGTGTGGTGACGAAAGACGGGCAGATCATTTATCCGGATCGGCAATTGATGCTGTTCGCCGCTGATGTGCTGACGCGCAATCCCGGCAGCCAGATTTTGTACGACGTCAAATGCACGCGCCACCTGGCGCCATGGGTGACCGAACACGGCGGTGCGCCGTTGATGTGCAAGACCGGCCATTCGCTGGTCAAGGCGCGGATGCGGGAAACCGGCGCACCGCTCGGCGGCGAGATGAGCGGCCATGTGTTTTTCAAGGATCGCTGGTACGGTTTCGACGATGGGCTGTACGCCGGTGCGCGAATGCTGGAATTGTTGAGCCGGGTAAGCGACCCGTCGGCGCTGCTGAATGCATTGCCGCAATCGATCAGCACGCCGGAATTGCATTTGCAATTGGCGGAGGGAGAGAACTTTGCGCTGATGGACAAGCTGCAGCGCGAAGCGAAGTTCCCTGGCGCGCAGGACATTATCGAAGTGGACGGCTTGCGTGTCGAATATCCTGATGGCTTCGGGTTGGCGCGTGCTTCCAACACCACGCCGGTTGTGGTGATGCGGTTTGAAGCTGAATCCGACGCCGCGTTGCAGCGCATCCAGGCGGAATTCAAGCGCGTGATTTTGGCGGTGAAACCGGATGCCGGTTTTTCCTTTTAGATGATGTTGCGGCCGAACGCGCCTGGCCCACTCGGGCAAGCCGCTTCAAATCGATACGGCTTTATCGATAATGCGAAGGCGATCGGCATTATTTTGATCGTCTGCGGCCACGGCAAGGGATTGCCGGCGTATCTGTCGCACTTCATCTTCAGTTTCCACGTCCCTCTATTTTTCTTCATTTCCGGATTTCTGCTGAAGTCCGGAAAATTGAATACGGACGTCGGTGTCAATATTAAAAAAATATTGCGAACCTTGGGCGTGCCCTACGTTCTGTTTTTTCTGCTCGCCTGGGTTTATTGGCTGGCCACGCGGCACATCGGCAGCAAGGCTTTGTTGTTTGGCGATTACGCCTGGTATGCGCCGATCGCCGGATTATTTACCGGGCTGGAGGCCGATCTGTACGTCGATCCGCCCCTATGGTTCTTTCCATGTGTGATGCTGACGATGATTATTTATCACGCGGCGCGCAAGTGGATGACCTTGGCGGCGTCGACCGGCCTGTTTGTATTGTTCGCTCTTATTCTGTCGCTGTTATGGGAAAGTGTTCCTTACCGCTTGCCGCTAGGTCTTGATAATGCCTGGATCGGATTGGGGTTCTATGCGCTCGGCCAGTATGTCCGCGAGAAGAATTTCTTCGGCGATGGCCGGCATGATGTGCGGCGCAGCCGGCTCCTGGCGATCTTTGGCGTCGCATTGGCGTTGTTGGGATATGCGGCGTTGCTGAACGGCCAGGTCGATCTGGCCAATATGCGCTTCGGTATCCGGCCGGCGATCTATCTGCCGGCGGCATTGGTGGGAATCGTTGCCGTGCTGGCGGCATCTTTGTCATTGCCGCCGTCGAGATTGGGCAACTGGCTTTCGGCGAATACCTTGACGATCTTTCCTGCGCATTTTCTGTTTTTGAGCCTGGTGCGCGGCGTTGCGGTTGCATTGCATTTAATTCCGGGCGATTACCACTATGGGCTGGGCTGGAACATCGTCAGCAGCATTCTGGCGATTGCGCTTTGCGTGCCGCTGGTTTATTGCTTGCGGCGATCGCCTGTGCCGGTTATTGCATAAGCAAATATGCAAGTAAGAAGGTAAGTAATTACGCTTAGCCGGCGGGTGTCCGGTCAGCCGTAATTTCGGCAGCTCTTGCTTTATGTTAAGAAATGTTCAATTTTCGCTTATTGCACACCGTGAGGGGCTGGTGCGATCTTGCGATGGCATGTATTCTGCATATTGCTTAAAAACATTGGTCAAATTGAATATAGTATTCATTCGTGTCGTCGAAATGCAGCTTAGTCATGCTTGTGTAAATTAGGTAACCACAGCTTTTATCGGCCCCCTAAGAAGAAGACTAGAAGAGATTTACACATGTCTAATCCGAATCGCATCAGAATATTGTCTCGTTGCTCTTTTCGACAATTATTGCTGGTGGCTTTCCTGTTGATTGCCGGTCTATTGGTGGCGACGTCGGTGCGTGCCCTGTTCACGCTGGAAGGTGTCGCCGCGCATAGCCGGCAAGCGTCGCAACAAGTGGTCGGCATGACGGAACATTTGCAGCGCCTGGAAGAACGCACGGCGGCAATGGAACGGACGGCGCGTCAATTCCTGGTGCTGGACGATCCGGTTTTCAGGGCGCGTTACCAGGAAGCTGCGGATCAGGCGCAGCGAGCGCTCGATGCGGTAGCGGCGGATATGCCGAACACCTCGGCCGACGTGGTGTCGGCCTGGAAAGAAAATCGCGACGCGCTGTGGCAGGTCTTGCAGCAACCGGCGGCCAAGCGCATCTTGGCCGCGGCCGATGTGCAGCAGGCCTTGGCCAAACTACCCGCGCTCAATCAACAGCTCTCTGCGCAAAGCGATGCGCAGATCAGCGCGCACAATGACTTTTTGCTGAGCGAATTGGAAGAACAGCGCGCCATGTTGAGCTGGCAGGTGATCGGCGCCATTGTGCTGGCGGTTTTGCTGGCCTGTGCATTCGGTTTGTGGCTGTCGATGCCATTGGCTCAGCTTGAAGCGGCCATCGATCTTCTGGGTGGGGGCCGCTACGATTTGCCGGTTGCCATTCATGGTCCGGCCGATTTACGCCGGCTCGGCCAGCAGCTGGATTGGCTGCGGCAGCGGCTGGCGAAACTGGAGGCGGAGAAAATCCGTTTTATTCAAAATGTCTCGAGTCGCTTGAGAACGCCGGATACAGGCGTTGCGTTGCCGGCAGCGGGAGCGGGGCGTGGTACGGGTTTGCGGCGGCAGATTGCCGAAGTGCTGAATTATCACGAAGCGGTGCTTGAAGCGCGCCAGGTTAATCGGTTGCCGGTCGATTTACGGGTTTTATTGAATAAGGTCGTCGATGATTATCGTGAGCAATGTGAAGCGCGCGCGATCCGGGTGGAAGTCGGTGGCGTGGCGATGACGCTGGGCCTGGATCTGACCAAAATGGACTTTGTGCTGAGCAGTTTGCTGTCGAATGCCGTGCGTTTTAGCCCGCAGGCCGGCGTGGTGCGTTTTGTTTTGAGCCAAGTCGAACGGCGAGGTCTGCAACTCGATTGTATCGATCAAGGGCCGGGTGTGGCGCCGGAAGATGCGCCGTATATTTTCGATCCATTTCATTCGGTGCGGCAATCTGCGCCGGACGACCAGGCCAGGGCGCGGGTCAGTCTGGCGATCTCGCGCGAATATATCGAGGCCCAGCATGGCACCATCGAACTGCTGCCGAGCGAAGCCGGGGCGCATTTCCGTATTATGCTGCCAGATGAATATTAAATTAGCGTCCTCTTTGTTAGCGGCAGTGTTGCTGGTTGCTTGTGCGCCGGCACCGGTGAAGGTGGCCGCGACCCCGGCTGTGGTGGCGCCCGCCCGGCCTGCCGTCAACTTGTTGCTTGCTTATCATCGCGCGGTGGAAGACCTTTCGCAGGCCGACTTGAATAAGGCGCTGATCGCACTGAACAGTGCGCCGGCCGGCGCCGAGACTGAAGTGCGCAAGGCGATGGTGCTGGGTTGCATGCGCGATAGTGCGAGATGGGCGCGTGCCCGCGCGATATTGGCCAGTGTGCTGTTGATGGACGATGCCGATGCGCTTTCGTTGCGGCCGCTGGTTGAATGGATGATGGATAACAATACCGAGTTACGCCGCACGATCTCATTGAACGACAGGCAAGCATCGCAGCTGAAAGAGTTGCAGCACCGCTTCGATCAACTCAATGAAAAACTGGAAGCGATGAAGCGCATCGAAAGCAGTCAGCCAGCATCTCCTATCGAGATTGCGCCGGCGAATTAAAATTAATCCATATTATTTCCGATAACGCTTGCAAGCGGAGTGGGTGCTTGTTATAGTGCGGCTCCTCGCGGAAACGCTGAGGT
>DASYCG010000143.1:0-11405 GCA_036500325.1 Herbaspirillum sp.
AGTCGGTATGGCAAATGCCGGTAGCCTTGATTTCCACCAATACCTCACCCTCGCGCGGGCCGCCCAGTTCGACTTCTTCAATCGTCAGCGGTTGACCGGCTTTCCATGCAATGGCTGCTTTTGTCTTCATTTGAAATCCTCATCTAATCAAAAGTACGGGCAAAAATTCGGGGAAATTGTTTGAGCACGATTGTCGCCCGATGCGCGGCCCCGGCACGAAAGCGGGGAGGGAATTGGCCGGAAATACTGCCATAATGACCGGATTTTATCGACACTGCCAAGCTGCCTTGCAGCACACTGGTAGGAATAGGCCGAGCTTTGGATTACAGACCCGAAAACGAAATACATGCTTTGAAAAAACGCAGCCCAAGCCCAAGAACGGTGGATATCATCGTCTATCCCGGCTTCAAGGCGCTGGAGGCGATCGGCCCGATATCGGTGTTCGAGTATGCCAACTTGCAATTGCAGCGGCGCGGCCAGGGCATCGGATACGACGTCAAGGTTGCCTCCATCGGCACCGGTGCAATTCAATCGGATACATTGATGTCGCTGCAGGCATCGAAGGCGATCAACGCGCTGGCATTGCCGGACGACGCCATCATCGTCGGCGCGCGGCATATCGAAGCGGCGCTGGAAGGCGCCATGCCGATTGTGGATTGGGTGGTGGCGGTTTGTCCGCGCATCGGCCGGCTCGCCGCGCTGTGTTCGGGCGCTTTCTTTCTGGCGCGGGCCGGCGTGCTGGATGGCAAGTCCGCCACCACGCACTGGAGCGTGGCGCAACGGCTGCAACAGCAATTCCCCGCAATCGCGGTGAACATGGATGCCATTTTTATTCGCGAAGATAATATCTGGACTTCCGCCGGCGTGACGGCCGGCATCGATCTCGCGCTGGCGTTTGTGGAAGAAGATTTCGGGCGCGATCTGGCCCTGGAAGTTGCACGGGAAATGGTGGTTTATCTCAAACGGCCCGGTGGGCAATCGCAATTCAGCACGCACTTGATGAGCCAGAATACGGTCAAGCCGAATATCCGCGAGATCCAGAATTGGATATTGGAAAATCTGGATCAGCCGCTGACGCTGGCGGCGATTGCCGACAAGGCGATGATGAGTCTGCGTAATTTCACCCGTGTGTTCCATCAGGAAGCCGGCATGAGCACGCTGGAGTTCATTGAGACAGGACGCTTCGAATATGCCAGGCAATTATTGGCCGATGTCGCGCTGCCGATCAAGGCTGTCGCGTCTCGCAGCGGCTTCAGAAATACCGAGCATTTGCGGCGGGTATTTCAAAAGCGCGTCGGGATCACGGCGGCGCTGTATCGGGAGCGCTTTGCGACTACCGGTATTGAGCGCAGCGACTAGATTACCTGGCAAGAATCCGAGCAATTCATCCGACTGCTCTGCGGCTTTTAACTGCTGCGGGACAGCAGCTTCAGGTTATCGGCAAGACGACGGCTTAACATCGCCCGCAATTCATCGGTAAGCATTGCCGCCACGTTATCGAATGCGTCGCGAATGCGCGCCAGTAAAAGGTCCAGATGCAGGGCCGCCTCATCCCGATTCACGAATCCGAATCGAATGGCATCGGCCAGCATTGCGGCGCGATCTATCGCGTGGCTTCCGGTGGAAACCTGCAGCGTCAGCCGCTTCGGCGTTTCGTCCGGATTAGGCACGACGTCAAAGGCCGGGGACAGACGCCAGCGCGCTTCTTCCGCAACATACAACGCGGCGTGGTTTCGCGGATGATCATCATCGTTGCCGATCACGGCATTGAAGATCATGCGTCCGAACAGTTCTTTCAAATCCGCGTTCGGCGCACCTATCCGATGCAATTCTTCCGCAAGTCGCGGATAGCTCCATCGCGCATGCTCGTCCGGATTGGCGCCCGGGTATTCGGTGCCGAGCAGCGCCGCGCCACTGATCGTCATGCGCCGGCGCTCTCCTGTCCTGTCGAATCGTAATACACGGACCACGCTTTGCGTGCCGTTCAATCGATGCAGGACGGTTTTGGCAAACCGCAAACCTGCGTGTTCCGCCCACGCATGGGAGACGTGTTCGAGCAACGGGATATCGGCGGTGTCGGTCGGCAAAAACGGCTTTGCCAGCCAAAATGCATCGCCGTCTCGAACGCTTGCTTTCGGGCGGGCGCCCCCTATGCTCGGCGTCCCGAACAGGCGCTTTCGCAGTTTCGCATCGATAGGGGGCTTTCTTTCGGAAATGGCGAGCAGCTCATTGGACAAGGCCTCCAATTGCGGCAGGCCCGGAAATGCCATTCTCGTGATCGACGGCAATTTGGATGAGCCGACGGCCAGCGCGCCCCAGCGATCGGCATTGCCGGCCAGCATCAAGTACCGGAAATCGGACGTGTCCGCGGGTAAATTGTGTTTTTTTTGGAGCAGCAGCTTGCCCCAGGCATCCGGACTGGCATCGCGCAGGATGTCATGCAAGCCGTTGTACCTGTGCGCCAGATAATGATGTTGCGGTATGAATGGTAAATTGACGGGATCGATAGACCAACTCAATCCGGCATCGACATAACTGGGGGCGTAGAGAAAAGTGCCGGCACGCAATTCATGGTCGAATCGGTATCGTCCGGCGGTGACCCATTGACCATTGTCCGGACGCTGCAGATAAACGTAAATGGGTTTCTCGTTAAAAATCATCGTCGGTGTCTTCTGAATGATGCAGGCGGACCCGTTGTTTTGATTTTGGCAGCTCGGAGATGTAGGCCGGCAGAGGCGGAGCAGCGAGGTCCAACGCGCCCAGGATCATCAAGGCATTGAGATACAGACCAACGCCGGCCCCTGCATCGCCGCGCTCCAGGCGTCGCAAGGTCGGATGCGAAATTCGCATGCGCAGACACAGATCCTCGGCACGGATGTTTTGTTTAAGACGAAGCTGTTTTATGCATGATCCCCAGGAACGCAACTTTTCCAATACCAGCGTCGGCATCTCCTTTCCGGGTAAATTTTTTTGTGGCATGACAGTAAATTCATGAATATAGATGTGCTTTTATAGCATTTAAAAGAACATCTATCAACATATAGATATAAAAATAGATTATAGATATTCATTTAAGTTAGATAAAAGAATATCTATGATTGGGTCGGTACCTATGTAATACGGCAGTAATAGTCGGATGCTATCGTATTCCTTTCTGAATGAGACTAATTCCTTGTCGAGTCGAGAGCCATGCAGAACGCCGTCGCATTTGCCGATAACGATGTTGTCGTCGTAGCCTGGAGTTACGGCCGCAAATTACCTTCCTGCATGGGGTTCGCGATCTACCGTATCGACGCCGCGGGCAAGGAAACGGCGTTGCCGTCGATGGCGGTATTCCCCGGCACGCAACGCAAGCCGGGCCAGACCACCGAACAATTTCCGATCCAGAAGTTTTACTGGAAAGATCCCTATGCGCGGCTGATCGCCGAAGAAGGCGGCTCGCGTAGTTTCCGCTACAAGATCGTTCCGCTGGAAGGCGAGCCCGGGAAATTGACACCGATGCGGGTCGGCTTTGCAATCTCGAACGAGGTTGTATTGTCGCCGCAAATCGCCCCCGATCTGCGCGCGTATTTCAATCGCGGACTGATATCGACGCAGCGTGTTTCCCGCGCCTTGAACGGTCATCCGGAGAAAGCCGAATTGCTCAAAGCAGTAGCGGAGCCGGGCAATCCTTTGCGCAAAAGCCTGGCCGGCGACATGATCGGCGCGCTGCTGGATTTTGTCGCGCGCGCCGACAACGGCGGCGTGCTGTACGCCGCGCTCTACGAACTGGGCGACGAACAATTGATTTCCGCGCTTGAGCAGGCCGGCAAAAAATTGCATCTGATTCTCGCCAATCCGCGCGCCGGCGATCAGCAAAGTTCGAACGGCGTCACCGACGGCAACCGGGATGCGCGCCAACGCCTGCATGCGACCGCAGGAACCATGATCGATCGCATGGTGCCGGCCAATCACATCGCCCACAATAAGTTCCTGGTGTATGCGGATGGCGCCGGCAAGCCGAAAGCGGTGCTGTTCGGTTCCACCAACTGGACCGCCACCGGCTTATGCACGCAAACCAATAACACGATTGTGTCCGACGACGCGGCGCTGGCGAAACGCTATCTCGATTACTGGAACCGGCTGGCCAAAGATACCGAGGCTGCCGGAGATGCGCCCAAAGCCTTGCAGGGCGCCGCGCTGCGTGCGTGGGACGAAAAACCGAAGTTGTTGAGATTGGCCGAGGGCGCGACGGCGACCAGCTGGTTTTCGCCGAACACGCCGAAACAGCGCGGCCGCGCCAGCGCCGGCGAACCGCGTCCGCCGGATATGGAAGAGGTGGCGACGCTGATCGCCGGCGCGCGTCAGGCAGTATTGTTCCTGGCGTTTTATCCGGGCACGCCCAGCGTTGTCAATTGGGTGGGCGAAGCGCAAAAAGCGAACAAGGATTTATTCGTGCGCGGCTGCGTGACCAATCCTTCCGCGGCGGCCGGATTCTTGTACGAATTGCAGGGTATCGAGCCGCCCAAACGGCAAAAGGGCAGCCCGCCCGAAAAACAGGATCCGCGCGTCATATCGGCCAAGGCGCTGACCGGCGCGGTGCCGGCCGGCTGGGAAAAAGAAATCCTGTCCGCGGGGTTTGCGGTGACGCACGACAAAATCATTGTCATCGATCCTTTCTCTGACAATTGCGCGGTGATTACCGGCAGCCACAACCTCGGCTATAAAGCGTCTTACAACAACGACGAGAATCTGCTTATTTTCAAAGGCCAGCATGCATTGGCGCAGGCTTATGCGACGCACGTTCTGGATATCTACGATCACTTTTCGTGGCGCTGGCTGGTGCAACTGCATGGCCAGAAAAAGGCCGACACCATGCTCGCATTGAAGCCGGACGACTGGCAGGGCAAGTATTTCGACGGCAAGGGCGATATCGCATCGGCGCAATTGAAGTTCTGGCTGGGGGCTGCGCCTGCCACGTCGAAAGGCTGATTACACCTTTTTCTGACGCAGATTTTCCTGTCCGCCGATAGTCTTGATGTCCTGTTGCGCGCATTCTGATGATTCACATCAGGAGGCCTTATGAACGGTACTTATCACGCCCAGAACAACGCAACAGATCTGACCCCACCGGCCGATACCGGCGCAGCGCCGATCGATCCGGCGGAAACTGCCAGCCGGGGCAAGCCTCCCGGACAGGCCGAAGCCGGCGTTCAGAAGCCCGGTCCCGGCGGCACGCTTCCGGGTGATAAACCGGTAGAGGATGCATCGGTAGACGATGAGTCGGTGGAGGAATATGACGATCCAGACGGGAGTCTGGATGCGTTTGATTAAGCCTTTAATCGTCTCCCCGGACGATTCGCTCATATTTGTTACTGCCCCGTTCTTTTGAGAACGATATCGCTGTACAGCTTCGACCATTTCGCATACTGATCGAGAATTTCCTGGTCGTTGATGAATTTGACCGGGAAATTATTGGCGGCCGATTGGTAATCCTTATTGGTCGGATCGTAAAACATATCGACCAGGATTTTCTGTCCGTCGCTCAGGACGAAATCGTAAAACAGCACAGCCGTATTGGGATGCGGCGCATTCCTGGCCACTGCGATCGCATTCGAACGGGCGATGGCCGGCTTGATGACATACCAGTCCAGCGGAGCGCCGTCGTGTTTCAGCTGCCGGGCCTTGTAACTGAATACGGTCAGGCCATAAGGGACTTCGCCGGCCGCAACCATTTGTGTCAGCAGCGTATGCCCGGTGCGAACCGACAGGCCATTGGCGCCCAGGTCCCTGAAATACTGCAGACCTTTCTTTTCTCCCATCTGGTTCACGACAGCGGAAAACCAGTCGTCGTCGGTCGCTTCGATCGCAATTTTTCCCTTCCATTTCGGATCGAGCAATTGCTCATAGGTTTGCGGAAGCTGGTCTTTCTTGATCAGATTCGTGTTGTAGGCCTGCACGAAAATATTCAAATAAACAGGCGCCCATTCGTGATGGGGCGGCACCGCTTCCTCCATCAATTTCTGGATATACGGAGAATTCACTTTTTGCAGCAGCTTTTCGCGCGATAAGGCTTCCAGCTGCGCGCTGGCGCCGGCGACCACGTCCACGGTGAATCTATGCCCGCCGGACTCGGCGATGACCCGGTTTGTCACCTGTTCGGAGCCGGAACGCCAGATCTTGACCGGAATACCGTATTTGGCCTTGAAAGCGTTGGTCAGCTGTTCCATATCGCTCAGCGGAACCGAGGTATATAAATTGAAGGTTCCTTCTTTCCTGGCGGCTTCGATCAGACGCTGTTGACGGTCGGCGCCTTCATATAGGGCGACTTTTTCGGTGTTGTTTGCCGCCGGTGCATCGGCGGCCGCGCCGGCTATGGGCAGCGCCGCAAAAAAAGCGCCGGCGGCAATCACGGACGCCAGGCCATTCATTGCCAGACCGGTTTTTTTCAGAGAAAAAATCTTCATGCCAAAGCCTCCATTTTTGTCGGTTATTTCAGACTTCCTGCAATCTCGTCCAGCGAAAGCACGGTTGCGTATTTGGCGTTCATGTCGAACAGGTTTGCACAATGTGCGAAATGGGAGCGATCGAAACAGCAGTCATCGATCACGAAGGTGGTATAGCCGTGAGAAAAGGCATCCACGGTGGAGGCCCGGACGCAGCCCGAGGTCGACACGCCGCAAATCACGACGGTGTCGATCTCTTCTTTGCGCAGATAGAAATTCATCGAGGTGCCGAAAAAGACGCTGGCTTTGGTCTTTTCGAGTATCCATTCGTCGTCGCGCGGGACAATCATTTCCGGAAAATGGCCGAATTTAGGATCGGGGTTGACCGGGCGCTTGGTCTTGGTTGCCGTGCCGGCAAATTGCTGGCCGCGCACGTCGCTGCGGGTGAATACTACCGGGCGGGCGGCCGCGCGGAACAGATCGATCAGTTCCTTGATGCGCGGCAGCGCTTCCCAGGCGGCATCGCCGCAGGCAGTCGGGAATTCGATGATGGCTTCTTCGATCGGCTGCGGTCTGGAGCCGGTGAAAGCCACAGTGACATCGATCACGATCAGGGCGGATTTCGGACCCGGCATCGGCGGTTTATCGGATTTTTGATAGGCCTTGCGATCGGACTCCGGAATGATGGTCATCCAATCCTTGGCTTTGTTGCCGGCCGTCGTTTTTTTTGCGTCATGCTGCATCGGTGTCTCCCCCTTTGAAGTGCTGCGGTGTAATTATTACACAGGCGCAGGCCGCCGATTCGCTTGCAAGCGAATCCCTTCGCCTCCCACCCGTAAGCCAAACTATTGGCTTACTCGCCTCCGCCAAAGAAAAAAGCCCCTGACTTGCGTCAGGGGCTTTTAATTCTTTGGGACGGTGTCATTCATATCGTTGCGTAAAAGCCGCATAAACGCTGGGTTTAATCGATTCGATGGAATTGACATACCCCCAAAAGTACCCCCAAAGCTGCTGGCTTCAGTCGAACGGTTTCGGACGTTCTGGGACTTGAGGCCGTCGATCGGATCCCGTTAGAAAAATGAGGGCCTTGTCCGGTTTCCGATCGCGGCTCATTGGCGCTTTCTCTGGGATTATTGCACGGGTCCAGCGCAAACATCGCAAGATAGCAGTCGATTGATGTGGATACGGTGTCCCTGGTGAGGGTCCGGTATTCGTGCTGGATGATAGTGGTTTTGCACACACTCGGGTGGTATATCGTGACGAACGACGAAGCAGGGACCATCGTCTCCGAATGGCAAGGGACGTCGAGCAGCTAATTGCCCCCATTCGGACAGGATCATTTTCGCTACTTCAACATGTTGCTCACCTGGAATGAGTCCGACTGGAATATCGACCTCTAGAATCGTTGGAATACCGTAGCGACGCAGCCGAAAGCGGTAGTCCTCGCCATTTGAAGAGCGGCCCAACTGTGCGGCCAGAGCCATCAGATACTCGCTGCCCTGGATGATGTAGTGACCGCATTCCTCCAACAGGAACTTGTCGTTTGAGGCAAGCCAAATTGCCCCGCGCTCCTGTTTGCTTCGGTCGCCGAACTGCGCGATGACACTCTCCAAGTCGTCCTTGGGAAGATCGACAAAGATATCGCGAAATATTTCGCACAGAGAGTCGCTGTTCTGGCCAAGCAAGCCTTGTTCGTAGTAGCTGGACAGCCTCAGCGGGCGGCACCCATGGAAACCCTTGAAATGCGTATAGTAGCTGATTAGTCCGCCGACGAATTCGGGCATTATGTCCTGTGCATCGGGAAGCCATGAAAAGGCATCAGACCAGCATTGAGGCCGTTGTTGCGCGAGATGCAACCGAAGTGAAGGGGTGAGCACATGACCTCCGTAGTGGCGGATACTTGCTAGCCAGCTTCGGCGCTTTCGCCAGTCAAGAGTGATGGGCTTCATTGTGGACGTTGGGCAGTCACGGTATCGCAATGTAGCATGGTGTGATAGGCCGGGCTAGGGGGGGGCCAGCCGCTTCGGTCGTCGTGCTACGACCCCAATGTTCAGTTCTTGGACGGATCTGCTTATTTACATACCCATGGTCCAAAGATTTGAATCGGCCCGCTCAGTCAATACATAGCCACATCAAACACCTGATAAAGTACGGGGAATTCTTCGGCTAAGAGACATAAATTTGGGCCATGCATATGGATCCAACCGCTATTTACTCAGAGCGGATAACAGGCGTTTTGAGAACGGCGCCAGGAGCGAACTATGACTGTCCCCCTAGATATCCCACCTTTAATTCGAATCTTCATCGGAGAGCCTGTACAAAATCGATCTGAACACGACTGTCTTCTCTCAGTTTGCGATGCATTAAGAAAAACAGGAAATTGGGCGTACATCTTCGCAAATTTTCATGCTGCAGGACGACAGATAGACCTCGTAGTTATGATGGAGAAGTCAACACTCGTCATCGAAGTTAAAGGCTATTCGCTACCAGTTCGCGGAAATATGAACGGTCAGTGGGAGCAGCTTGGTCCGCATGGCATAAGAAAAACTCGCAATGCGTATAACCAGGCATTGGACGCCAAGAATGCGTTCTGCGATGAGATGCGACGAGTAAGGCAGATTGAGGGGTATCCAAATGGACTTGTTGTCGCTGTTCCTATTATTCCAGAAGGCTCGACGCTAACTTCAGGCGATTTCAAAGTATCTGTCATCGGCCTAGATCAACTTGAATCTCAGTTGAGCCAATTATCTGGCGCGCACTTAGAGCCAGATTCTTGCGAGGCATTGGCAAAGCAACTGTGCTTGGAGGAGATTACAAATATTGGTGCTGCGCTCAGCGATGAAGTACTTATTTCACAGAGGTTATGTGACACATATTTGAAAGCTTTCAATGATTTTTATGGTCCACAAGCAAAAGAACTTGTTAGTGATCAGTACATATGTGACTTCCTCGCAATTAATACATCGGAAGTTCAGTCGATAGTTGTGGGAGGTAATACTGGAGTACTGATCCATGGACCATCAGGCTGTGGAAAAACGTTGCTCACAACATCTTGTGCGATATCGTGCATCCAAACAGGATGTGTTCCGATAATAGTTTCCGCCAAAAATTTTAATGGCGAATTTCATCAACTCCTCGATAAGGAGGTGGCTTTATTGGATGCACGTTCAGCGAGTAGCGTCTTCGCCGCTTGCAGGCGTCTCAACAAGCACATCATTCTCTTCCTAGATGGCTACAACGAATGTCGTGACGAATTTAGGATTAGCTTGACAAGAAGCATCAGGGCGCTCGCACTACGCTACGACGCTGGTATCGTCGTCAGTTCGCAGCAGGATATTGTTCGGTCTGATCTACTGCTGATGAAGACCATCTCCGTCAACCGTCCCTCCGACGAACTCAAGGCGGCCCTTTCGGGAATCAAAGAGGGCAGCGATAACGCTGAAAATGTTCTCAATCTTCTCCAGGTCGCCACGTCCGGTTTGGAGGCAACGCTCGTGGGACAGGTGGGAGAATTTCTACCAGCGGGCGCAAGTCGATTCGCCGTTTTTGACACCTATGCGAGAAAGAAACTGGGAACTACGGCGACAGAGGGAATTCGGATCCTTAGCTCTTTTGCAGAAATGCTTGTATATAGATCCTGTTTTAGTATCTCTGTACGTGAATTTGACCGACTCTGTGATTCGACCAATATAGATCATGCTACGCGACAAGGACTATTGCGATCTCAGTTGCTACAGGTACGAGGTGACAGAGTCAGTTTTATCCACGAGCTATTTTTTTCAACGTTTTCAGCGGAGTCTGCAATCCGATCGGTCAACGGAGATTTGACACGCCTTCGCGCCACGTTGGAGTCACCGCGATTCTTCTCCTCAAAGACATTCATTCTTGGGGCTCTTGAGGATGATCGTGCCGTTCATGAAATACTTAAAGGTCTCGCTGATCAAGACTTGTTGATTGCTTGTTCTAATGGAGAGTGTGGCGCTATCGCACAATCGATCGTGAAACGGGAGATTGAAAGAATGTTGAAGGTCATGATTGCTGAAGCGAAGGGCTTTGACTTTCAGATTGTCGGCGAAGGATGGAACAGTGTAGGCGCTGATAAAAATACTCTCTGTCACGAACTCAAAGAATTTGATGCCTATCTTTTTGCAATTGGGCGAGGCTTGATGAAAGGGCGGTATTTGGATGCTGCCATGGCAGCTTGTAGGCACATGGATCAAGCTATCACAATCTTTTCAAAAGCCTGTGCCGCTGGCGCTAATGGTAAGAAGCAGTCCCTTCGGGACGAAGTGTTTTCGGCAGCGTATGTCATGCAACCGGAGGCGGCCATATCGAAATTAGTCAATGTTATACATAGTGGCGGTTTGTCGCTGGGGGGGAAAGAAGGCCCTGGGCTAGGCGGCGCTCTTCGAGAAATGTGGTCACGCGCAGAGACTCCGGGAGAATTTTATTTTCTCATTGGATTGACCAGATTTTCGGAGCATGACAAAGAAGCGGCCCAGTATGTTGCCCAATGGCTGCGAAACCTAAAGTCGTATCCGTATCATCTTCAGCTCAGTATGATCGATTTTTCGCAATATCTCCGCGATGCAGATGAGCCATACCGCACAGAGATTATAGAGACACTCGAGTCCAGCCTGGACAAGTTAGGTGTCGTGATGAACTCAATCATCTTTGAAGCCCTCAAGAGCCTTGGTGCACTCGAAGATGATGAAAAAAATTATGTTCCGGTCATTCGCGATGAAATTGACAATGCCTTAAATAGCGAAACCAGCGAGTCCGATGTGGCAGCATGGGGACTTTTTTCCTGCCAATTTGATCATCCGTTTGATTCCGTGTACTGGGATGAAATTCAGGGACTTGATGACTCAAGAAAAAAGCTCCTTTTCACGAAAGCATGCCGTGGTGCAGAAGTCCCCTATCTTTCTTTCTTAGGAATACTCATCCGACAGTTGTCGGAATTCAACGACCGCAATGTCG
>DASYCG010000144.1:0-16587 GCA_036500325.1 Herbaspirillum sp.
TCTTGGTCGGGTAACCAAGTTGCAAGATGGTTGCCTTCACACGTTTGCCAAGCTTGATGTAGAGCTCGACCGCTCGAATCCTGTCTTCGTACGAATACATGAACTACCTCCTGGTAGTCCAAGTTTTTATCCGCATCCCCAATGGGTCAATATTCCATGCAATTCAACAAGGACGTGCCAATGTGGGTCGCAGCACGCCATGCTACGGGGTCGAGCGCGATCCGCGCGATATCGGCGGCAGAGAATCCTGAAAGTTTAGACGCAAGCATTATTTGTAGATGTTTCGATGCTTTGTCGAATTTAAGGTCGCTAAACAGGGCGTCGCGGCGTAGCGGAGGCTGAAAAAACTGCGCAAGGAGGTTGCTGGATGACCCGAAGTAAAATCGTATGAGCTCATAGCACGGAACAATTAAGTGCTTGTCGCCGGGTAGCTGTACAGCGAGACAGTACGAATGAGTGTTATTGCGATGCCAGGGATGTTCTTCTAATGGCAGGAGAAAATTCTCTCCGTCCGGACTCAAGCCGGCCTTTACAATGGTCGTTGTGCTTTTATCGATCAAAAGCTCATCAAATGTCTCTAGCTGATAATCAGGGCGAGTTTCAAGTCGTCCGTTGCGCCAAATATCGCCAACACGAAAGAGTCCGAGGCTGTCGATCGACACCCATGCCTTGCGTTGATAGTAGGTATTCGTTGACGATGCAGAGAGTAGTGCGGCAGGATCGTAGGGATCGTCGCAGACCCGAGAAAAATGCAAAAGCATCGAGGTCTGCGTTCGGCGAACCAGTCAATTCGCCAAGCATGGCCGTCCTTAGGCAAGGCGCCAACGACCAGTGAGTCTGTTTCCGCCATCTAATGATCCCAGCCCCCTCGCTGGTTAAAGACATACGGTATCGTTATTTTTGCTTAAAAATCTCACTGACTCATAGAAAATCTCACGAACTTCTATAAATTCTCATTTACTTATATCATTCACAACACCGCTGGTAACTCCATGCGCCTGCTGATCCGCATGATAAGAGCTGCGCACCATCGCGCCGACTGCTGCATGCGCAAACCCCATCTTGTAGGCTTCTTCTTCAAACATCTTGAAGGTGTCTGGATGCACATAGCGGCGCACCGGTAAATGGTCGCCGCTAGGCATCAGATATTGGCCGATGGTCAGCATGTCGACATCGTGGGCGCGCATGTCGCGCATGACTTGCAGGATTTCTTCGTCGGTTTCACCCAGGCCGACCATGATGCCGGATTTGGTCGGGATGTTCGGATGCAATTCCTTGAAACGCTTGAGCAGGTTCAGCGAGTATTCATAATCGGAACCGGGACGCGCTTCTTTATACAGGCGCGGCGCGGTTTCCAGATTGTGGTTCATCACGTCCGGCGGCGCGGCCTTCAGGATTTCCATGGCGCGGTCCATGCGGCCGCGGAAGTCTGGCGTCAAAATTTCAATACGGGTATTCGGCGACAGTTCGCGCACGCGCTGGATGCAGGCCGCAAAGTGGCCGGCGCCGCCATCGCGCAAATCATCGCGGTCTACGCTGGTGATGACGACGTAGCTCAGTTTCAGCGCGGCGATGGTTTTGGCCAGGTTTTCCGGTTCGTTGACATCCAGCGGATCGGGCCGGCCGTGGCCGACATCGCAAAACGGGCAGCGGCGCGTGCATTTGTCGCCCATGATCATGAAAGTCGCGGTGCCCTTGCCGAAACACTCGCCGATGTTCGGGCAAGAGGCTTCTTCGCAGACCGTCACCAGATTATTGGCCCGCAGGATGTCCTTGATTTCATTGAAGCGGCTGGACGGCAATGCCGCCTTGACCCTGATCCAGTCCGGCTTTTGCAGCTTTTCCGCCTGCACTACCTTGATAGGAATCCATGCGGTTTTGCCGGCGCCTTTTTGTTTGTCGGTCGGGTTGCGCAGTGATGCGGGAGCCGTTGCGGCGGGTATCGCAAGATCGGCAGGATTTGCAGGATCGGCAGGCGTAAAGGAGACGGTGGTTTCAGTAGTCATGGCTTTTGTGGTGTGATGCTGCCGGTCGCCCGGCGGTCTTCAAGCGAAAGTGTCCATCAGTTTGTGCGCAAGCAATGTTTGCACATCGGCCATTGCCGCGTCGACGCCCAATGTTTTCATGTCGACCGTTGCCAGTCCGGCATAGCCGCAGGGATTAATCCAGCTGAACGGCTGTAAATCCATTGCCACATTGAGCGATACCCCGTGATAAGTGCAGCCGCTGGCGCGTATCTTCAAGCCCAGCGCCGCAATTTTGGCGCCTTGCAACGGGCCGTTTGCGACATAAATGCCGGGTGCGCCCTCTTTGCGAACACCGACGAGATTATACGCCGCCAATGTGTCGATCACCGCCTGCTCGATTTTCTGCACGAATTCGCGCGCAAACAGCCGGGCGCCTTGGCGTTGCCGGCGTAAATCGATCAACAGATAGAGAACAACCTGGCCCGGGCCGTGATAGGTGACTTCGCCGCCGCGATCGGTCTGGACCACCGGGATGGCGTGCGGATCGAGGATATGGGAGCGGTCGGCCGCCAGCCCGAGCGTATAGACCGGCGGATGCTCCACCAGCCATAGTTGATCGGGCGTATCGGCGCCGCGGCTATCGGTATAGGCGCGCATGGCGTCGAAGCTCACGGCATAAGGCTCGACGCCGCGCCGGATAATCTGAAGAGCGGGAGGGGCAAGAATGGCAGACATGCCCGCCAGTGTATCGAAAAAGGCGTTTTTACGTCGCCTTCGGGCGGAATTTGCGCTCGACCGATTGTCGATCAGCTTCAATCGGCGGAAAACCCGTTCGGATTCATGCTCTGCCAGCGCCACGAATCGGCGCACATATCGTCCATATCGCGGGTCGCGTGCCAGCCCAGCAAGGTTGCGGCCAGACCGGTATCGGCATAACAGGACGCAATATCGCCCGCACGCCGCGCAGCAATCTCAAAGGGGATGGCGCGCCCGCTGGCTTTTTCGTATGCGTGCACGACTTCCAGCACGCTATAGCCGCGGCCGTTGCCGAGATTGACTGTGAAGGAATGTTGGCCGCCGTCTTTGTCGCCGAGCAACTGCTGCAGCGCGGCCACATGTCCCTGCGCCAGATCCATCACGTGGATGTAATCGCGCACGCCGGTGCCGTCGGCTGTCGGGTAATCGTCGCCATAGACCCGCAGTTTGGCCAGCTTCCCGAGCGCAACCTGGGCGACGTACGGCATCAGATTATTGGGAACGCCGCGCGGATCTTCGCCGATCAGGCCGCTCTCATGCGCCCCGACCGGGTTGAAATAGCGCAGATACGCCACACGCCAGCGTGCGTCCGAATGTTCCAGGTCGCGCAAGATCTGTTCGCTCATCAGCTTGGTCTGGCCGTAGGGATTGGTTGCCGACAATGGAAAATCTTCCTTGATCGGCACCGTATGCGGATCGCCGTAGACCGTCGCCGAAGAACTGAATACGAAATTGGTGACTGCATGGCGCTGCATCGCTGCGGTCAGCGTCAGCAGGCCGTTCAGGTTCGTATCGTAATAGGCCAGCGGATTCTGCACCGATTCGCCAACCGCTTTCAAGGCCGCAAAATGAATCGCGGCGTCTATCCGATGCGCCGTAAAAATCGAATCGAGCAGGGCCTTGTCGCGCACATCGCCTTCGATGAACACCGGCTTGCCATCCGATTTATTTCCGGTGATTTGGGCAATACGGTCAACCACGGCCGCCGAGCTGTTGCACAGATTGTCCAGTCCGATGACCTTGTGTCCTGCGGCAAGTAACGCACACCAGGTATGTGAACCGATATACCCGGTCGCGCCGGTCAGCAGAATGGTTTTTTTCATATGAAATTTTTCTATGGGATGGAAGCGATTAATAACGAATTAATAAGTTTTGCCAGACTACACCACATACGATTTCGGTAGCAATGCGTAGGCGCGAATTTCTTCAGTGCAAATTTCTGACTAAGAATAATCTGATTCACGGCGGTAATTGACGCGTCGCACAACAACAAGTTCCTAGCATGTCTTACTACGGGTACTGAGATTTCCTCGCCAAAAAATAACGGGAAATTTTTAATGTTTTTTATATAAATCAATGACTTATATAATTTGTTGCCGCTGCGAAAATTGATTATTTTGATGATGTAACAATTGTTTTCAGAAATGAACTAAGAATGTTTCTATGAGTCATTATGCTGTTCTGCAACATTAGCCTCTAGGCATTTGCATGCGCAAATCAGCATCGATTTTCAATATGTTTCAATTTAGCGAATAGGCAACTTCGGCTATTGCCGAAGTTACTTACGAAGTCTCCTTCTCGCTGCAAACCGGTAACGGCGCATTGAGTACATCGGTACTTCGTCAAAAAGGAAAATTCATGCAAAAAACCGTGCGTCGAGCCGGACTTCCAGGTTTTTCCTGGAAAATTCTGCTCCTGCTACCGATGTGTTATTGGGCGCCTGCCATGGCCGCCGATACCATCCCCCTCCTGGTACCGGCCGATATCGTGCCACCGCCGGACATATTAATGCCGCAACCGGACGTCGTCACCCCGTACGTGGGTTTGGGTATCGACTATGACAGCAACGTATTGCGTCTGCAGGATACCGCGACAGCCAACGCCATGGGCTTGGGCGGCTTATCCGACACCGTCCGTCACGGCCAATTCGGGCTTGCGATCGATAAGACCATCAGCCGTCAGCGCGTAACCGCAAATCTGAGCGCCACCAAGGTGAATTACGACCGCTTTGCCGCGCTTGATCATATCGATAAAAACGCCTCCGTGAACTGGAATTGGAAAGCCGGCGAGCATGTCGAGGGCAATGCCGGGGTCAACTATTCGCAAGGCCTGACGCCTTTTATCGACTTCCACTTGCTGGAGCCGAATATCCGTACGCAAGCCAGTGAGTTTGTGGACGGTTCATGGTTGTTCGATCCGAGCTGGCGTGTGCGCGGCGGTGTGACGCACACCAAATTATGGTACGACCTGGCGTCGCAACAGCCGGGCAACAATACCCAGAATCAGACCGAAGTGGGGCTTGATTATCTGGCCCGCAGCGGCAGCACCATCGGTCTGCAGGCGCGTCATATTCGCGCGGATTTTCCGGTTCCTGAAGTCGATAACGGCGTTACGGTCCTCAACGGTTACGACCAGAACGAACTCAAAGCCAAGATCGATTGGCTGATTACCGGTAAAACACGGCTGCACTTTCTGGGCGGCTATGTCACCAGAAAACAGGATCAGTTCGCTGCGCGTAATTTCAGCGGCATGAATGCGCGCTTCGCGGCCGATTGGTCGCCCACAGGAAAAATCGACGTCAGCGCCGCCGTATGGCGGGAGATCGGTGCGGTCGACGAACTGTCCACTATTTATTCCCTCAATCACGGCGCCAGTCTGGCGGCCGCCTGGAAATACTCCGCAAAAATCAACCTGATTGCACAGGCCAATTATGTGAAACGCGATTTCAGCCAATCATCGGCCAACGGCACGCTCGGCGGTACCACTGCCCAGAACGACGTGTTGCGCAATACAGGATTGACCATGATTTATTACCCGACCGACAAGTGGGAAGTGCGCCTGTCGGGTGTGCGCAGTACGCAAACGGCAAACGCGTTGTCGGGCGGCTTCACCAGCAATGCCGTGCTCCTGAACACGCGGTATGCATTTTAAATAAGGGAGGATCATCGTGACTGAAAATGACATTCCCCTTGTTTCATTCTTCAAGCGACTGCTCGACCCGGCTATTATTCTGGGCCTGCTCTATCTGATCATCTCGACGCAGCATGAAGTATTTACCGGCGATTATCTGGTGCTGATGATCCTCGCGTTTTTCGTCTCTTCGTTCGTCTACGAGCAGATCGATCTGTACCGCACTTTGCACGTTGGAAAACAGCTGGCTTACGCCATCGACATCCTGGTGGGATGGGGCATTGTCGTGGTGGTGCTGACCTTGATCGGGCAGGGCACCGGGCTGCGCTATGAATTGTCCGATCGCGTAATCTGGACCTGGTTTGCGCTGGCGCCGGTGGCTTTGCTGCTGAGCCGGTTGACCGCCTATCTGTGGGCATTCAACTATGCCAAGGAGCACCAGGTGCGCTCGGCCGTAATCGTCGGCTCCAACTATTCCGGCGTGGACATTCTGCGGCGCGTAACGTCGAAAAATAATCCGGCCATCGATATGCAGGGCTTCTTCGACGATCGCGAAGAAGGCATCCGTACGCCTGAACTGAAAAGCAACTATCTGGGCGCCATCGCCGATGTCGCCCCGTACGTGCGTGCGCACAAGATAAAAACCATCTTTATCTGCCTGCCGATGTCGGCGCATCCGGGCTTGATGAACCTGACGGAAGAATTGCGCGACACCACCGCTTCGGTGTATTTCGTGCCGGATATCTACACCTTCGATCTGATCCAGGCCCGTCTCGATCACGTCGGCGGCATTCCCGTCATCGGCATTTGCGAAACCCCGTTCACCGGCTTGCACAGCGTGGTCAAACGCGGCAGCGACATTGTGCTGGCAACGCTGATTCAGATCCTGTTGCTGCCGGTCATGGCTTGCATCGCTGTCGGCGTGAAGATGTCGTCGCCCGGCCCGATCATTTTTGCGCAACGCCGCTACGGCTTGAATGGCGAGGAAATCGTGGTCTACAAGTTTCGTTCGATGGGTGTCTGCGACGATGGGCCGGTGGTGGAGCAGGCCAAGAAAAACGATGTGCGCATCACGCCGTTCGGGGGTTTTCTGCGGCGCACATCGCTGGATGAATTACCGCAATTCTTTAATGTATTGCAGGGCCGCATGAGCATCGTCGGGCCGCGTCCGCACGCGGTCGCGCACAACGAGATGTACCGCAAATTAATCAAGGGCTACATGCTGCGGCATAAGGTCAAGCCGGGCATTACCGGCTGGGCGCAAGTCAATGGCTTGCGCGGTGAAACGGAAACATTGGACAAGATGCGGGCGCGGATCGAGTTCGATCTGGAGTATCTGCGCAACTGGTCCCTGGCTCTGGATTTGTGGATTATTTTCCGGACCGTTAAAGAAGTTCTAAAGAAAGATGCCGCATATTAATTCGTCGGCAAACAGAGACATATAAAAGGAGACGCAAAGCAGGTGTAACAAGTGTTTCAGGAACGAACGCGCCGTTTTCTTCAATGTCTTTATACATTCGTCATGACGCAATCTGACAGTGTATTTTTAGAGGAACGATCATGCAAAAAATAGCTTTGTTGAGCCTTGCGCTCTTCGCCAACGGTAGTGCCGCCCTGGCCGCAACGCCGGTATTTCAACTCCATGAAAGCGGTGCCCGCTCGCAATTGCGGGCAATCGACAGCATTTCGCCAAAACCTGAACGCGACGCAGCATTGCGCGGCTTGCCGACGCCCTCTCATACGGCCCCCGCGCCGGTATCGCGAGGCGGTGCGTTCATATCCAATGTGCTCTATAACCCGGCGACTAACGGCGGCTGGTCCAACCGCCGGGCGGACGCCGGCATCATGCAGGTCGGCAATGCCGTCTACGCGGATTACGGCGACTATGACGTTCCCCGCAATACCGGTGGCATGAGAATGACGGCGGACGATACGGGCGACGCGCGCGGCCAGGGTGGCATGAAGCGCATGGCCGGTTCCGGCCGCGTTGCCAGCGCCGATGATTCATTGTTCTATTTTCTGAAAAACTTCAAGGCGCGGCCGCTGCAGCGACCGGCGAGCGGGACCATGTTGCTGGTCGGACTTTGCTTTGTGCTGTATCAGATGCGGCGGCGGCCGATGCGCTCCTCCATCGCCTTCAATACCGCTGCCAAGCTGATGGGCCGGCATGCGGCGTAGTGCCATGCTGCGAGCCGCCGGTGTGTTGATCTTGCTAGGCGCAGTAAGCGCCTGCAACGATCACAATCAGGAAAAAAACACCAGCAAGGTGCTGGTGCAGGTGAACGGCGACGACATCACTGCCCGCCAGCTTGAGGCGGAACTGTGGAGCGCCGGCGGCACCGCCGCGGCGGTGCGACAGCCGGCAGTGCGCAAGCAGGCACTGGAAGCGCTGATCGACCGCCAAGTACTGCTGGACGAGGCTATACGCAACAAAATCGATCGCGATCCAAAAGTGATTCAGATCGTCGATCGCCTGAAAACGCAGGCCATCGTGCAGGCGTATCTGGAATCCAAGGCGGCCAATGTAGCGACCGCGTCCAAGGCTGAAATGGACGCCTACTTCGATGCGCATCCGGAATTATTTGCGCATCGCAAGGTGCTGGATGTGACGCAATTGACGGTTGCCGCAAAAGATTTCAGCGGGCCGCTCAAGGTGGCGATGGATCGGGCGCGATCGCTGGATCAGGTTGCCCGGTGGTTACGGGAACATCACATCGACTATGCAAAAAACCAGCGCTCGTATTCCAGCGCCGAATTGCCTGTTGAAATGCTCGGCAGATTAAGGAATCTGGATCGGAGCCGCTTGTTTGTGATGCAGGACAAGGACGGCGGCCAGGCGGAGCTTTGCGTGCTCAACGATGTGCGCGACAGCCCGGTGTCGAGAGACGCGGCGAGCGCGCAGATTGAACGCTATCTGCTGAATAAGAAGATGCAGGATGTGGCTGCAGCGGAAGTGGCGCGGCTGCGCGCGTCGGCCAAGTTGGTGTACGTGGAAGCGTCGCCCGCCATGATGGTGGAAGAAGACACCGGCGCTGCTGCAAAGGCGCCGGGGTCGGTATCGACATCGGCATCGACGGCCCACGGCATCGCCGAATCCCGGTAGATCGATTTGGACATAACTATTTGACGCAGCGATTTGATGTAATTCAGCAAACCCAAAAATAACTTAACAGGACGAAGATCATGAAAAGAGTGACTGTATTTTTACTGGCGTTATTGCTGGTGTTTTCCGCGCTGCCGGCATTGGCGGCCGATACGCCGCTCGGACCGGGCGACGCCTTGAAGATTTCCGTATTCGGCAATCCCGATCTGAGTCTGGAAACCAAGGTCAGCGAAGACGGCAATATTACTTTTCCGTTGATCGGCGTGGTGAAGGTAGCCGGCTTATCGACCTCGGACGCAGAAAAAAAGATATCGGGCATGTTGATCAACGGCGGCTTTTTGCGCACCGCGGCAGTTAATGTCAGCGTGACCGATCTGCAAAGCCAGCAAGTATCGGTACTTGGCGAAGTCTTGCATCCCGGCCGCTACCCGGTTAGCGGCAAGCGCAGCGTGACCGACATGCTGGCTCTGGCGGGCGGCGTCGGGCCGGAAGGCGGCGATACCGCTACCGTCATTCGGATCCGCGATGGCAAGACCACCAAGCAGGTCGTCAATCTGGTCGAAATGGTGAAGACGGCCGACATGACCGGCAATCTGGATCTGATCAACGGCGACATGATTTACGTTGAACGCGCACCCAAGTTTTATATCTACGGGGAAGTGCAGCATCCCGGCAGCTATCGCCTGGAACGCAATATGACGGTCACGCAAGCCTTGTCGGTTGGCGGCGGCCTCACGCCGCGCGGCACCGAGCGCGGCCTGCGTATCAAGCGGCGCGACGGCGATGGCAAGGAAGTGATGGTCGAAGCCAACAAAGATGTCCCGCTCAGGCCGGACGACGTGGTGTATGTGAAAGAGAGTTTCTTTTGATGACCTATATTTATCTTTGTCCTGATTGTCTTTGTCCCGATACGGCGCGGCCGATGCATGGCGGCGGCCGAGAGGAGCTGCTATGACTTTCCCTCAACTTCTGATTATCCTGCGCGCGCGCTCCAGGATCATTCTGATGACGCTGATGGTCACGGTCGTCGCCACCGTGGCGCTGAGCCTGATTTTGCCGAAGACATATAAAGCATCCACCACCTTGCTGCTCAATTACAAAGGCACCGACCCGGTTTCCGGCGCGATTTTGCCGGCGCAGCTGGTCGCCGGCTACATGGCGACCCAAGTCGATATCGTCACCAGTAAACGGGTCGCATTGAAGACGGTCGACAATCTCGGGCTGGCCAATGATCCGGCCTCCCGGCAGCGCTTCACGGCAGCCACCGGCAGCAATGGCGACATCCGCGAATGGCTGGCCGATATGCTGCTGAAAATGACGACGGTGACGCCGGCCAAGGAAAGCAGCGTGATCGAACTCAACGCCAAGAGCAGCGATCCAGTATTTTCTGCAACGGTGGCAAACGGCGTCGCCACGGCATACCAGCAGCTCAGCCTGCAAATCAAGACCGAACCGCTGCAAAAGGCGGCGCAGTATTTCACCGAGCAAATAAAGAGTTTGCGGGCGGATCTGGAAACCGCGCAGAACAAGCTGGCGCGCTATCAACAGGATCACGGCCTGGTCAGCACCGACGATCATCTGGATGTCGAATCTGCGCGCATGAACGATTTGTCGAGCCAATTGGTGCAGGCGCAGGGCGCGGCAATTGAAGCTTCCACGCGCGGCAATCAGGCCATGGGCAGGGGCGGGCGCGATTCGCCGGACGTGATTTCGAATCAGATGATCCAGAATCAGAAGTCGTCGCTGGCGGCCGCGGAGGGCCGATTTGCGTTGCTGTCGCAGACGCTGGCCAGCAACCACCCGCAATATCAGGCAGCCAAAGCGGAAGTCGATAAATTGCGCGCCGAGTTGAATGCCAATATCGCGTCGACCAATAATGGCACAGCCAATAACGGCCGCATTCTGCGTCAGCGCGAAGCCGAAGTACGCGCTGCGTTGACGGCGCAAACCGCCAAGGTGCTGCAGCTTAATCGCGCGCGCTCGGAGATGTCATTGCTGGTGAAGGATGTCGAAAGCGCGCAGAAAGCCTATGACGCCGCTTCCGCGCGTTTGACGCAGACCGATCTGGAAGGGCATTCCAATCAATCCGATGTATCTCTGCTGACGCCGGCAGTCGCGCCGCGGCTGCCGTCCAGCCCGAATATCCCGTTGAACGTCGTATTGTCGATCCTGCTGGGCTGCATGCTCGGATTGGCGCTGGCTGTGCTGGCCGAATTGGCTAATCGCCGCGTGCGTTCGATTGCAGACCTGGGGAATGCTTTGCCGGCGCCGATGCTGGGCGCCATTGCCTGGGGCAAGCCGAAACGGGAGCAAGGGCGGTTCGGGTTTCCTAAATTGTTTTTGCCGCATTGACCGGAAGAGGTACGCATTATGAATAACCGCGTAAGTTCTATCGTCAGTTCCGCTGCCGCCGCGAGAAAAGACGCCAACATGGGGCGCCTGCTAATCGAACAGGGCAAGCTCACCATGGAGCAGGTGGATAACGTGCGGCGTCTGCAAAAGGAAGACGGCCTGCGCTTCGGCGAGGCCGCAAAACGTCTCGGCCTGGTCAGCGATTCCGACATTCAGCAAGCGTTGTCGCGGCAATTCGACTATCCCTATATACAACAGGGCCAGGGCAATTATCCGTCCACGCTGATTGCCGCTTATGATCCGTTCAGCGCCGAAGTCGAAGCCCTGCGCAGCGTACGCAGCCAGCTGATGCTGCGCTGGTTCGGCACCGGCCGCAAAACGCTGGCCATCGCCGGCATCAATCCGGGCGACGGCACCAGTTTGCTGGCGGCCAATCTGGCAGTGGTGTTTTCGCAATTGGGCGAGCAGACCTTATTGGTCGATGCCAATTTGCGCGCGCCGCGCCAGCATCAGATATTCAATCTGGATGTCGAGCACGGGCTGACCGAAGTGTTGGCCGGGCGGGCCGGCATGGAGTCGCTGGCCACCATAGAATCGTTTGTCGATCTATCGTTGTTGCCGGCCGGCTCCGCGGTGCCGAATCCCCAAGAGCTGATCAACCGCAACGGTTTCAGCATCATGAACGAAACCTTGCGCGAACGCTTCGACATCATCCTGTACGACACGCCGGCTATTTCGAGCGCGGCCGATGCATTGACGATCGCCGCGCGCGCCGGCGGCGTGCTGCTGGTAGTGCGCAAGGATCACACCAAGGTTGCCGATCTGACCGATTTCAACGATCAGGTCCGCCGCATCGGTGCCGAAGTGGTCGGCACGGTTCTGGTCAGCTTTTAATTCGCCGCATGGCTACTTTCGCAAACGTCAGCGATTTTCTTTTCTCGCGCCGGGTCAGTCTGGCGGTGCCGGGCAAGACGCTGGTCTTCTGGATACTGATGGTGGCGCTGGTCTATCAGGCGGTGCTGTGCGCAGTGCACACCAGCGTGCATCCGATTTCCATGAGCGGGGTGGCGGCGGTCGAATTATGCGTCTATCTGGGCTGCTTTGCCGTGTTGATCAGGCACATCCGGCTGGAATTCCTGGCGGTTGCCACGTTGTCGATTGCCTACCTGCTGCTGATGGCGATTCTGCGTAATCAACTGGATCCGAAGGGGTTCCGGGATGTGCTGATCCCGATTCTGTTTTACGGCTTGGGCCGGCAGATCGGCGATATCAAATACGCCGATCGCGTGCTGAAGCTCATGGTGTGGATTGTATTGTTTTTTGGTTTTTTCGAGCTGCTTTACCTGGATCTGTACTCCAGGTTCTTCAATATTTTTTCGTATTACGTCAGCCAGGGCAGTCTGACGGCAGGATCCAATTGGGCCAAGGATAGCGTGCTGGGCCTGAACGGGACGCGGCCGGAAGGCATCGGCCGCACCATCCTGCCGGCGCTGCTGGGCAATCATCGGATTTCATCGGTTTTCCTGGAGCCGGTTTCGCTGGGCAACTTCGCGGTGATTATCGCCTCCTGGGGTTTGGCGAAGCGGCGCCAGGATTTCAAGGACATGGTGTTCTTCGTGGTGGCGGCGCTGGTGATGATTGCGCTGAGCGATTCGCGCTACGGCATGATTACCCTGGCAGCGCTGGTGCTGATGCGCTGCCTGCCGATTGGCAAAAAAGAAGCCTGGATGATGGTTCTTCCCTTGCTCAGTATCGGCTTGCTGCTGGCAATCGGCATGTTCTATGGGGGCGGCTACGGCGATAACGTGCTGGGCCGGCTGTATGTCAGCGGCCAGACTTTGATGAATCTGGATCTGGGCATGATCTTCGGCCTGGACGGCTTCGATCTTGCCTTCGGCGACATGGGTTACCCGTCGCTGCTGACCCATTGGGGCGCTTTGCTGTGCATCTTTTTGTGGCTTGCATTCTGGATGGTCAAGATGGAGGACGAGCGCGGCGACCGTTTCCGCAGTTACACCACGTTATATATGTCGTTGATTTTATGTGTCAGCGGTACCTCCTTGTTTGCATTGAAAACGGCCGGCGTGTTGTGGTTCCTGGTCGGCTGCTTTGCCGGACGTCCACGCGATGCGGCGCAGACAGCACCTCGAAAGGAAGCACAAAATGCCTATTAAAGTCACGCACGTCGTGCGCCAGTATTCGCCGTCCATGGGCGGCATGGAAGATGTGGTGCAGAACATCGCCCGCCAGCAACGTGAAAACGGCCAGATTCCACGCATCGTCACGCTTAACCGGCTGTTCAGAAACTCGACCGGATTTCTGGCGCCGGATGCGATGGTCGACGGTGTCGGCGTCATGCGCTTGCCGTTTCGCGGCACCAGCAGATATCCGCTTTGCCCGCAGGTATTGCAATACGTGGGCGACGCCGACGTGATCCATGTCCATGGCGTCGATTTCTTTTTCGACTATCTGGCTGCGACCAAGCCGATTCATCGGCGGCCGCTGGTGGCATCGACCCATGGCGGGTTTTTCCATACCGCTTTTGCGTCGCGCCTGAAAAAGGTTTACTTCAATACGGTCACGCGCGCGTCCTGCATGGCTTACGACAAGATCATTGCCACCAGCGACAACGACGGCGCGATGTTTCAAGACATCGTCAAGCCACCGAAGCTGGAGGTGATTGAAAACGGCGTCAATGTGGAAAAGTACCGCGGCCTGGCATCTACAACACCGACGCAGACGCTGATCTATTTCGGACGCTGGTCCGTCAACAAGGGTTTGCTTGAAACCTTGGCCTTGTTCGGGCAACTGCACGCCCGGCAGCGTGGCTGGCGGCTGATTATCGCCGGACGTGAATACGATCACGGCGCCGATGAATTTCACGCCTTGCTGAAGAATCAGCCGTATGGGGCGGGGGTCCGGATCGTGCCGAATCCTTCCGATCAGGCGCTGGCGGAATTGATCGGCCAGGCCAGCTACTTTGTTTGCCTGTCGCGCCATGAAGGTTTCGGAATCGCGCCGATTGAAGCCATGAGCGCCGGATTGACGCCGATATTGAGCGACATTCCACCGTTCCGCAATCTTGTCGAACAGTCGGGCATGGGGCTGTTATTGGCTGGGACCGGTACCGGTATCGGTAGCAAGGTGAGCGCTGAAGAAAACATCGACCGATTGCTGCAACTGCATGCAGAGACGCAATCGGATTATTCGCAACGATCGCTACAGGCGCAGCAGTTTGTCGATCGTTATAACTGGCGGCACATCGCGAATCGCTATATGGATGTGTATCAAGCGTTGGCGTCGAGCCGATAGAGAGTGAAAAAATACTGCGTATATTGAATAGCGACCATGAGTGAAATAGCGAACATCGCGGACAAAATGAAAGTCGATGGCGCGCCGGCCAAGGTGGCGTCAATGCGAAATCATTCGCGCATCGATGCGATCACGGGATTGCGTGGACTGGCGGCGTTGCTGGTGGTCTACGGACATTCTGTGGACGGGTTTTCGCTGCCGCTGGTGAATCATTTTTCCGGCGAAATCGGCGTGACCGTTTTCTTTGCGCTGAGCGGCTTTCTGATGGCTTATCTGTATCTCGGAAAAGACTTCACTGCTTTGAACGTGGCCGAATACGCAATACATCGGTTTTCCAGAATTGCACCGGCGTATCTCTTCATTCTGTTGCTGTCCTTTATTCTCTACGCAACGATCTTCCCCGATTTCGTGTACGCCATTTCCGGCCAGAATATCCTGCGGCATGTTTTATTTTCGGGGGACGTTTCGGTGTTCTGGAGCATCACGCCGGAAGTGGAGTTCTATTTTCTGTTTGTTCTGGTCTGGGCCGCGACCAGCCGCTATCTGGCCCGTTTCGATATTGTCGGATTGGCGCTGCTGACATTGGGCGCGCTGGTGTTCATGTCGTACCGGGACGTGTTTCCGGGCACATTTGTCGGATCGAAATTGCATTATTTCCTGTTCGGCGTCATCGCCGGAACCATCCGTTCCAGGATCGCCGTAGAACGAACGGGCGCCAAATCGCTCAATCTGTTGCATGGCCTGTTGATCGCCGCGATGGCGGCCGGCGTGGTAGCGATAGCGACAGGGCATGGATCGGCCGTGATGCCGTTTGCGGATCACCAGGCGTTTTACAGCAGCATGCTGACAGCCGTCTTCGGCGCGTTCCTGATATTCAGTTTTTCGTTTTCGTCCGCCATGGGGAATTTTTTCTTCGCGAATCGGGCGGCTGTGCTTTGCGGCGAATGCAGTTTTTCGATTTATCTGCTGCATATGCCGGTTATTTATCTCTTCCAAAAATACTTCGCGCTTCCGCTTAATCTGTTTTTATTGCTGCCGTTTATAACGCTGGCCCTCGGCTTGTCGTGGCTGAACTATCGCTGCATTGAGCGGCCGGGCGCGCGTTTGATCAAATGGATCGGCCACCGATTGGCGCGGAGATTTGAATGGAATCCAAACTTGAGCCGGCCTCCGCGTTTGCTGTCGCGGCCGGCGTACAAAGAATGAAAAGCGAGCTGAAATGAAATTTTTATTTTCTACGATAGCGGCATCGGCATGCCTGTTGAGTTGTCAACTGGCCTCCGCCGGTTGCCTGGATGGAAAGCCGCTGGTCGGCGTTAATCTGACCGGCGCCGAATTTGCTTCCGGCAAATTGCCGGGTACGGTTTTCAAGGATTACGTCTATCCCGATCCGGCCGATATGCGCCATTTTAAAGAGCAGGGAATGAATACCTTTCGCTTGCCGTTTTTGTGGGAGCGCATTCAGCCGCAGTTATTCGGCGCACTCGATGCCGGCGAGCTGAAACGGATCGGCGATACGGTTGCCGCGGCGCAGGCAATGAATGTCTGCGTGATTCTCGATGTCCATAATTTCGGACAGTATCGCGGCAAGCCGATCGGCTCGGCCGAAGTATCGCGCGATGCGTTGAGCGATCTTTGGGTGCGGTTGCTGGCGGCATTTCCGGACCCGGCCAATACCGCCTTCGGCCTGATGAACGAACCGGCGAAAATGCCGATCGCGGACTGGGCGGCGACGGCGCAGCAAACGCTGGATGCGTTGCGCAAAAAGGGCGCCAAGCAACTGATTCTGGTGCCGGGCGGCGGTTGGAGCGGCGCGCATTCCTGGCGCTCGAAAGATCGCAGCGGGGTGTCCAATTCCGAGGCATTCCAGCATTTTCGCGACCCGGCGAATAATTACCTGATCGAAGTGCATCAATACGCCGATGGCAATTATTCCGGCACCGGCAGCGATTGTGTCGATTCCACGCGTCTGAGTACGGTCATGACGGATATGACGCAATGGGCGAAGGCGACGAAGCAGCGCCTGTTTCTCGGCGAATTCGGCGTGCCGGTCAACGATCGATGCCTGGATGCGCTGACGGCAATCATGGATGGCATGCAAGGCCAATCGGCATGGGGCGGCTGGACTTATTGGGCCGCGGGGAAATGGCTGGGGACTTATCCATTCAGCCTGCAGCCGGAACCGGG
>DASYCG010000145.1:0-46574 GCA_036500325.1 Herbaspirillum sp.
AAATGCCTTCACTTACAATGTTCGCACCATTTCGTCTCACGTGACTGGCGAAAAACCGGGCCTGCCCGGTAAAGATGGGTATCCATCGGGAAGCGTGAGATTTTATTTGCCGTGCGCCTGGGTAGCCTGAATGGAAAGTACGACTGAGGCTGCCTGCGTCTTCCCTTTTTTTGGCCCTCATTCGATTCAGACGCTGCACCGGTGTGCCGGGCGCTGCAGTATTGCCATCGATTGGCCTATTGCGTCGTTTCGGTCCACTGAATCAGCTGGATCTTTAAACGGAGCAATACATGTTTGCGAAAAACCTCACCTTAGCCAATGTCGATCCCGAATTGTGGTCGGCCGTCCAAAAAGAAAATCAACGCCAGCAAGATCATATCGAGCTGATCGCCTCTGAAAACTACTGTTCGCCGGCTGTCATGCAGGCACAAGGCACGCAGTTGACCAACAAGTATGCCGAAGGCTATCCGGGCAAGCGTTATTACGGCGGTTGTGAATTTGTCGATCTGGCCGAGCAACTGGCGATCGACCGCTTGAAGCAACTGTTCGGCGCCGAAGCCGCCAATGTCCAGCCTAATTCCGGTTCGCAAGCGAACCAGGGCGTGTTTTTCGCTGTATTGAAACCAGGCGACACGATCATGGGCATGTCGCTGGCCGAAGGCGGCCATCTGACGCACGGCATGGCTTTGAATCAGTCCGGTAAATGGTTCAACGTGGTTTCTTACGGCCTCAACGAGAAAGAAGAAATCGATTACGAAGCCATGGAACGCCTGGCACGCGAACATAAGCCGAAGCTGATTATCGCCGGTGCTTCCGCTTATGCCTTGCGCATCGACTTTGAACGCTTTTCGCGCATCGCCAAGGAAATCGGCGCCTATTTCATGGTCGACATGGCGCATTACGCGGGTTTGATCGCTGCCGGTATTTATCCTAATCCGGTGCCGTTTGCGGATTTCGTGACATCGACTACACACAAATCGCTGCGCGGTCCGCGCGGCGGCTTTATTCTGATGAAGGCCGAGCACGAGAAAATCATCAATTCCGCGATTTTCCCGGGTATTCAAGGCGGTCCGCTGATGCATGTGATCGCCGCCAAGGCAGTCGCATTCAAGGAAGCGCTGACACCTGAATTCAAGGCCTATCAGGAACAGGTTCTCAAAAATGCGGACGCATTGGCGAAGACCCTGATCGAACGCGGTCTGCGCATTGTGTCCGGCCGTACCGAATCGCATGTGATGCTGGTTGATCTGCGCGCCAAGAAAATCACCGGCAAGGAAGCAGAAGCCATTCTCGGTTCGGCGCACATCACCTGCAATAAAAATGCCATTCCGAACGATCCTGAAAAACCATTCGTTACTTCCGGCGTTCGCCTCGGCAGCCCTGCGATGACGACGCGCGGTTTCAAGGAAGCCGAAGCGGTCAAGGTCGGTCATCTGTTTGCCGACGTGCTGGATAATCCGCATGACGCGGCAACCATCGAGCGGGTCAAGGCAGAGGTCAAGAAATTGACCGATGCATTCCGCGTCTACGAGCTGTAACAGACCGGCGCCGGCGTTATGAAATGCCCTTTTTGCCAACACGACGACACGACAGTGCTGGATACGCGTGTCTCGGAAGAGGGCGATGTCATTCGCCGCCGCCGCCGCTGCACCAATTGCGACAAGCGTTTCACTACCTACGAGCGCATCGAATTGACGATGCCTGTAATCGTCAAGAAGAACGGCAGCCGCAGCGATTTCGATGCGACCAAGCTGCGCGCCAGCCTGATGCTGGCGCTGCGCAAGCGTCCCGTATCGGCTGAAGCGGTGGATGCGGCACTGAAGAATATTCAGGAAAAGCTGTTATCCAGCGGTTCGCGCGAAGTGGTGTCGGGGCAAGTCGGCGAGCTGGTCATGCGGGAATTGAAACGGCTCGACAAGATCGCCTATATCCGTTTTGCATCGGTGTATAAAAGCTTTGAAGACATTACCGAGTTTCAGGATGCGATCGAAGAAATCGGACGCGATCGCAAGCCGCCGGTGAAATGAACATGGATGCCGATAGCAAGAATAAAAGCCGGACCGGGAAGTAAGAATGAAAAGTAAAGAATGTAAATAAGGACGAAAAAAAACGACTGCAAATTGCAGTCGTTTTTTTTCGGCGGCTTACTTAGTGAGTAAGAGGCTGTAGCAGAGGAACGCTGGCCAGGCGTGTCGCCGCAGACAGCACGCGAGTGCGGCAAGCCGTCACAACGACGCCAGCGCCTTTCTGCTACAGCCTCAAGGATTAGGTTTCCCGCCTGTGCCGCTATGCCGGCATCCTGAACCAAGAGGTTCAAGGTGGTTACAGTCAGTTCAATTTCGGGTTCATCGGACTAGCGACGCGCACGCCCATCAAACAAATGTCCGTAACCGATGCGCATAAATGGTTCAAGGAATTATGGCATTCGCGAACACGGCAGGAAGTATTTAGTCTACGCCAAATGGGCGTCGTGTCAAACGGTTTGATGGGTGTCGTAATGGATGTTGCAAGGCCGTGCCGTTACATTTTTTCTGTTGATTAAAACAATTTTTCCTGGGGTGTAAGCGCTTCATCAAGCGTTGCGTGCATCGCGTCTATATTCTGTTTCCATTCCGCAAGCGTGGTGCCTTCCGCGGTTTTCGACGACAACAATTCGGCGGCAATGCCGAGCGCAGCCATCACGGTGATGCGGTCGTTGCCCTTGACCTTGCCGCTGTCGCGCACGGCGCACATCTTTTCGTCGAGATAGGCGACAACCTGTTGCAGATTCGCTTCTTCGCCTTCCTTGCATGCCAATTTGTAGGGCTGGCCCATGATCATTACATCGAGCTGGATCATACGACTCTTTCCTCAGCAAATTCGGACTCCGCGGATTCTGCGGCTTCTGCGGGCTCTGTGGATTCTGCTTCGGATTCAATCTCGGGCAGCTTTTCCAGCAGGGCGGCGATGCGCTGATGCGCTTCTTCCATGCGCTTGGCGAGCGCTTCCTTGTCGTTGTTGACGCTGCTCAAGTGCAGGCGCAGGTCGGCATTTTCCTGGCGCAGGGTCTGTGCAAGATTGGCCAGGCGGCCAACTTTTTCGGATAGTGAATTGAATTCTGAGATCATGGCGTGACTATAGTATCGTTAGCGAATTCGCGTCAATATATTAAACTGCCGCAAGCAGTCCGGACTGTCGGTTAAAATGTCCGCTCAAACCACCATTAGCGTCAGCCTATGTCGTATCAAGTCCTTGCCCGTAAATACCGCCCCAGGAATTTCGATACGCTGGTGGGGCAGGAGCACGTCGTGCGCGCGTTGACGCATGCGCTGGAGCAGCAACGCCTGCACCATGCCTATCTGTTCACCGGCACGCGCGGTGTTGGTAAAACCACACTATCGCGCATTCTGGCCAAATCCCTCAATTGCATCGGTCCCGACGGCACCGGCGACATCACTGCGCAGCCCTGCGGCGTATGCGAGGTCTGCACGGCGATCGATGCCGGGCGTTTTGTCGATTACATCGAAATGGATGCGGCATCCAATCGCGGCGTCGATGAAATGGCGCAATTGCTGGAACAGGCTGTGTATGCGCCGTCCAATGCGCGGTTCAAAGTCTACATGATCGACGAAGTACACATGTTGACCAACCACGCGTTCAATTCCATGTTGAAAACGCTGGAAGAACCGCCGGAACATGTCAAATTCATTCTGGCGACTACCGATCCGCAAAAGATTCCGGTAACGGTCTTGTCGCGTTGCCTGCAATTTAACCTGAAGCAAATGCCGCCCGGCCATATTGTGAGTCATCTCGACAATATTCTTGGTCAGGAAGGCATCGATTTCGAAGCGCCGGCATTGCGGTTGCTGGCGCAAGGCGCGCACGGTTCGATGCGGGATGCATTGTCGCTGACCGATCAGGCCATCGCTTATGCGGCCGGCAAGGTAACGCTCGATGCGGTGCAGGGCATGCTGGGCGCGCTCGATCAGTCCTATCTGATCCGCGTGCTGGATGCCTTGGCGCAACAGGACGGCGCCGGCTTACTGGCCGTGGCCGATGAAATGGCGACACGCAGTCTGTCGTACAGCGCTGCATTGCAGGATCTCGGCACACTGTTGCACCAGATTGCGCTGGCGCAAACTGTGCCGGCGGCGTTATCCGACGATGTGCCGCAGCGGGAAGATATCGTGCGGCTGGCGCAGCAATTCGACGTCGAGCAAGTGCAATTGTTTTATCAGATCGCGGTGCATGGGCGTAACGAACTGGGCCTGGCGCCGGATGAATATGCCGGTTTCAGCATGACTTTATTGCGGATGCTGGCGTTTCGTCCATTGAACGCGGGTTCCGTTTCCGGTGCAGGTCCGGCATCGGTGCCTGTATCCCGTCCTGCCCCGGCGGCGACATCCGTGCGTCCGACAGCGCCGGCAGCGTTATTGAGCGCTGCGCCGCAAGCCGCAACGACCCGTGCGCCGGTAGCGCGCAATATGGGTAACGACGCCGCGGATGCATTCGCGGCTGCGACTGCCCCGCCATCATCTGCGTCGGCCGGCGCCAATCGCGCTTCTGCGCCATTAAGCCCGGCCATGGCGGCACTGGCGGCAGCGCGCGCCGGATCATCCGGGCGCTCTGCGGGCGCTACGCTACGTTCGCCGCAATCGTCCCAATCGCCTCAACCGGCGCCGGCTTCGCCGCCGACGCCTTCCGCCGCGCCGGTCAATGTCAAAGCGGCAACGCCGGCTGCAAAGCCTGCAATGGAAATTGCATCGAGCGCACCGCCGCCGTGGGATCAGGAAGCACCGCCGTGGGATCATGAGGTGCAATCCGCGCCGGCTTCGGCCAGGACTGCGCCGGCCGCCGAACCTGCTGCGTCGCCTGTCCCGGCGGTTGCCGCCGCGCCGGCAACACCGGTGGCGCCACCGGTAGCAGAAGCACCGGTCGATCCGGTCGTGGAAAAGAATACCGCGCGCATCGCGGCCGATCTGGGTTGGGACGGCAACTGGCCGGCGTTGGCAATTGCCTTGCCGCTGCGGGGCGTGTCACATCAGCTTGCCTGCCATAGCCAGTTATTGCGTTGCGACGACAGCCTCGGCAATGTCGTAATATTCCATTTCAGGATTCCCTATGACAATCTGTGCGCGGCAGGGAGTGTCGACAAGCTTTGCGCTGCGCTGACAGAGCGCTTCGGCAAAACCGTCAGGGTTGAAGTGGAAATTGGTGCGGTACAGTTGACGGCAGATATCGTGGCGCAGGCCGAGCAAAGAGTCCGTCAGCAGGCTGCAGAGCAAAAAGTACAAGCCGATCCGTTTTTGCAAAATCTGATGCATGAGTTCGGCGTCACCGTGACACAGGAATCGATCCGGCCGGTTTAAGTTTGAGGCTGATACTTGGTGCCGTCACGGATGCCAACCCGTTGGTACGGAACTGGATTTTACTGAATTTGTTTAATTATTGAGGAGTAGAAACATGATGAAGGGTCAAATTGCAGGATTGATGAAGCAGGCGCAAGCCATGCAGGACAATATGAAAAAGGCCCAGGACGAGCTCGGTACGATCGAGGTCGAAGGCCAGTCCGGCGCCGGCATGGTCAAAGTGCTGATGACTTGCAAAAACGACGTCAAACGCGTTTCAATCGATCCGTCGCTGCTGAGCGACGACAAGGATATGCTGGAAGATCTGGTAGCGGCGGCGTTCAATGATGCGGTACGCAAAGCAGAAGCGACAACGCAGGCAAAAATGGCGGGCATGACCGCAGGCCTGCCATTGCCGCCAGGCTTCAAGATGCCGTTCTAGATTTAAAACGTTTTTAATAATAGTTCGCAGAGCACTTACCTCATTGGGGGCAACATGTTCATCATCTCGTTTACATATACAAAATCTGCGAGCGAGATTGATCCCTTACTGACTGCGCACCGTCAGTATTTGCAAGAACATTTCGCCAGTGGCGTATTTTTGATGTCGGGACGCAAGGTGCCGCGCAGCGGCGGCATTATCTTGACCGACGCTATCGATCGCGTCGATCTTGAGGCGATCATGCAGGAAGATCCGTATTTTATCGGCGATGTCGCCACTTATGAAATCACCGAGTTCGTTCCCTCGATGACAGCCGAACTATTGTCGGTGTTCCAGCCGACCAAGACCAGTTGACCAATTGAAAACACCTTCCAGTCTCGCCTTTCTCACCGAGTCCTTGCGTGTCCTGCCGGGCATCGGGCCGAAATCGGCGCAACGCATGGCGTATCACCTGCTGCAGCACGATCAGGCCGGTGCGCTTCAGTTGAGCCGCGCGCTAGTGCAGGCAACCGAGGCCATCCAGCATTGCGCGATGTGCAATACCTTCACCGAGCGCGCCATTTGTGAAACCTGCGAAGATGCCGAGCGCGATGCCGGCTTGCTGTGCGTGGTGGAAACGCCGACCGATCAATTGATGATCGAGCAGACCATGACGTTCAAGGGCCTGTACTTCGTTTTGATGGGCCGGCTGTCGCCGCTGGATGGTATCGGGCCGAAGGATATTCATCTGGAAAAATTGATCGCGCGGGCTACTGACGGGATTGTGACGGAAGTGGTGCTGGCGACCAACTTCACCAATGAAGGCGAAGCGACCGCCCATTACATCAGCGAAACCATGAAAGCACGCGGCCTGAAAGTCAGCCGCCTGGCGCGCGGCGTGCCGGTGGGCGGAGAGCTTGAATATGTCGATGCCGGCACCATTGCAAGAGCCATGCTGGACCGGCGCACTACTTGAAATACGCCTGTAACAGGGAAATTTCCAAGCTGTATTAGAATGCCAACGGGAAAATAAGATGAAGATTAACTGGAAGCAGATAGCGATCGCATTCGGCCTGTTCCTGCTCGGCTATCTGTCCTTCAATAATCCATGGTTTAAATAAAAACCGGACGCCGACAGGCGTCCGGTTTGCGTTTACAACTTATGTACAGCTTGTTTTTCAGCTTGCCTTACCCCTTGCGCAATGCGTCGATAATTTTCTCCAGCTTGACCGCATCGGCAGCAAAGGCGCGTATGCCTTCCGCCAGTTTTTCCGTCGCCATGGGATCGTCATTGAGCATCAGGCGGAATTGGCTTTGATTCAGCGTCAGCTTCTCGTCCTTGCTTTGCTGCGCAGCTTCCGGCGTCAACTTGCGTTCGATCGGCGTTTCATTGTCAGCCAGTTGCTTCAGCAATTCCGGGCTGACCGTCAGCAGATCGCAGCCGGCCAATTCGATGATCTGTGAAGTATTGCGGAAACTGGCGCCCATGACTTCGGTTTGATAACCGAATTTCCGATAGTAGCTGTAGATGCGCTTGACCGATTGCACGCCGGGATCGTCAGCGCCTGTGTAGTCCGTGTTATTGGCTTTTTTATACCAATCGTAAATACGGCCGACGAACGGCGAGATCAGGGTGACCTTGGCATCGGCGCAAGCAACCGCTTGCGGCAAACTGAACAGCAGCGTCAGGTTGCAATGAATGCCTTCGCGTTCGAGCACTTCGGCGGCGTGAATGCCTTCCCAGGTTGAAGCAATTTTGATCAGTACGCGATCGCGCCCGATGCCGGCTGCTTCATATAAAGCGATTAATGCCCGGCCTTTGGCAATACTGCCTTCGGTATCGAACGACAGGCGCGCATCGGTTTCGGTGGAGACGCGGCCGGGAATGATCTTGAGAATTTCCAGGCCGAAAGCGATCAGCACCCGATCGATAATGGCGCCGGTCGACAAGTCTTTATGCGCAAGCACCGTCTTTTCCAGCAGCGGCTTGTATTCGTCTTTTTGCACCGCTTTCAGGATCAGCGACGGATTGGTGGTCGCGTCGCGTGGCGTAAACGCCTGCATGCTCTGGAAGTCGCCGGTATCGGCCACGATGGTGGTGAATTGCTTGAGTTGCTCGAGTTGGTTCATGGTGATGCCCTCGAAATGAGTGAATGAGATGCGTATTTAGTCGCTTAAGCCGACATCCATAGCGTAACTATAAGCCGTATCGGCAATGTGCGATCAACGGAAGAAAGAATCGAATTGCATATCGTATTTTTGCAGCGCTTTTTGCGCATTCTGCATTTTCTTTCGAAATTCGGGGCCGCGTCGCAAAGCCAGCCCGACTGCCAGAATGTCGATCACCACCAGATGCGCCAGCCGCGCTGAGATCGGTGTGTACGGATCGATATTAAAACTCAAGTCGATCGGCACCAGCACGGTTGCCAGCTCCGCCAGCGGCGTGCCGCTCGGTCCCAGCACGATGATATCGGCGCCGCCTTTGCGCGCCAGTTGCACACTGCGCAACAATGCCGCAGTGCCGCCGCGCTGCGAAATCGCCACCACCGCATCGCCCGGCTTGAGCAGCGCCGCGGCGATGCAATGAATGTGGGGATCGGAATAGGCAACGGTGGGAACACCGGAGCGGAAAAACTTATGCTGCGCGTCATTGGCCACAATGCCGGACGTGCCCTGGCCGTAAAATTCGATCTTGTTGGCCAGGGACAGCACATCCAGGGCGCGCTGCACGGCATCCGGATTCAGATGATTGCGCAGGTCCAGCAAGGTATTGATCGAGCGGCTGCAGATCTTGTTGACCAGATCGGAAACCAGATCGTCCTGCGCCAGCGATTCATTGGCGCCGGGCAAGGCCAGCGCCAGGCCCTGCGCCAGCTTGAGTTTGAAATCATGCCAGCCTTCGTAGCCGACCGCCCGGCAAAAACGGATCACGGTCGGCTCCGATACGTGTGCGTTCTTCGCCAGCGCGGTCAGGTTTTCCGACAGCGCCATCTGCGGATTGGCCAGTATCGTCAGCGCCACTTTCTTTTCCGATTTGGAAAGGGCTTCGAGATTGCTGCGGATGGCGTCGAGCAACATGGCGTCAGACTTCCGGCAAGGCTTCTTCGCGCCACTGCAGGCCGTCGCGGCCGATCAGTGCGCTGGCCGCGGCCGGCCCCCAGGTGCCGGCCGCGTAGGGGATCGGGTCGGTCTCTTCCTGTTCCCAATAATTCAGGATCGGTTCGACCCAGGCCCACGCCGCTTCCAGTTCATCGCTGCGCATGAACAAGGTTAGCTGGCCGCGCAGGATATCCAGCAGCAGACGCTCGTAAGCATCCATGCGCGCGGTTTTGAATTTCTCGCGGAAATCCAGTTCCAGCTCTACCGGTTTCAGGCGCATGCCGTCGCCCGGCATTTTGGCCATCAGATTCAGATGCAGGCCTTCGTCCGGTTGCAGGCGGATCACCAGGCAGTTCGGCACATCGGGACTGCCGCCCTGAGAGAAGATCGAATGCGGCACCGGCTTGAAGCGCACCACGATTTCCGCAAGCTGATCGGCCATGCGTTTGCCGGTGCGCAGATAAAACGGCACGCCGGCCCAGCGCCAGGTATCGACTTCGGCTTTCAGCGCGACGAAGGTTTCGGTGCGCGATTCCGGATCGGCGTCCGGCTCTTTGCGGTAACCCGGCACGGCGGCGCCTTCCACATGACCGGCGCGATATTGGCCGCGCACCAGGTTCGACGCCAAGGTAGCGCGCGTGAACGGCTTGAGCGAATGCAGGACTTTCAGTTTTTCATTACGCACCGCATCGGCGTCGGTCGAGATCGGCGGCTCCATGGCGACGATGCACAGCAGATTCAGAAGATGGTTTTGCAGCATGTCGCGCAGCGCACCGGAATGGTCGTAGTAACCGATGCGGCCACCCACGCCAAGTTGCTCGGCGATGGTGATTTGCACGTCGGAAATCCATTCGCGGCGCCAGAGCGGTTCGAACAAGACGTTGCCGAAACGCAGCGCCAGCAGGTTTTGCACGGCTTCCTTGCCCAGATAATGATCGATGCGGAAGATCTGCGATTCGGCGAATACGGCGCCGACATCGGCATTGATGGCTTTGGCGCTGGCCAGATCGCGCCCCAACGGTTTTTCCAGCACCACGCGCGAGGTCGGTGTGACCAGACCGGCAGCAGCCAGGTTTTTGCAGATACCCGCGAACAGGTCGGATAAGGTCGCCAGATAGAACACGTGCGTTATATTTTTGTCCGGGCGCATGGCGGCGGCCAGCGCTTTATAGTCTTCCGGTTTTTTCGCATCCAGCGGCACGTAGACGATGCGCTGGCAAAAGCGTTGCCAGACTGCGGGCTCCAACGCCGAATGCGCAATGTTCGGCATGGCCTTTTTTTCGACAATGGCGATAAATGCCGAGGTCTCCATCGGCTCGCGGCCGAGGCACAGAATGCGGCCGCCCTCCGGCAGATCTTTGGCGCGGTCGCGCGCATACAGCGCCGGCAGCAATTTACGCATGGACAGATCGCCGGTGCCGCCAAATAAAACCAGATCGAAATCGCTGATAGAAGACATAAATTAAAATCCGATAAATTAAATCCGATGAATTAAAATCCGCACAAATTAAATGGCGTTCACTTGATCGCCGCCAGCGCCTGTTTTGCCAGCGCGATCAGCGCATTGGTTGAACCGTCATGGCGTTGCGGCATGGCCGCGCCATTCAGTTCGCCCTGGATGGATTTGGCCAGCACCTTGCCTAGTTCAACGCCCCATTGATCGAAGCTGTTGATGCCCCAGATCACGCCCTGCACAAAGGTTTTATGTTCATACAAGGCGATCAGCGCACCCAGCGAAGCCGGCGTCAGCGATTGCATCAAAATGGTATTGCTGGGGCGATTGCCGGGGAATGTCTTGTGCGGCAGCAGTGCTTTTATCTCTGCTTCCGGCAGCCCCTGTGCGCGCATATCTTCGCCGGCCTCCTCGGCGGATTTGCCGCGCATGAATGCTTCCGATTGCGCAAAGCAATTGGCCAGCACCACCGCATGGTGTCCGGGCAGATCGTGGCTGGTTTGCAATACGGCGATGAAATCGACCGGCGTTACTGTCGTGCCCTGATGCAGCAACTGAAAGAAAGCATGCTGGCCGTTGGTGCCGACGTCGCCCCAGATGATCGGGCAGGTGGCGGTCTGTAGCGGGCTGCCGTCGAAGCCGATGCGCTTGCCGTTGCTTTCCATTTCGAGCTGCTGCAAATACGCGGGGAAATGGCGCAGATCCTGATGATAGGGCGCGATCGATACCGATCCCGTGCCGAACAGATTTCGGTGCCAGATACCCACCAGCCCCAGCATCACCGGCATGTTCTCTTCCAGCGGCGCTTCGCGGAAATGCGTATCCATGGCGTGTGCGCCGGCCAGCAGTTGCGCGAAATTGTCGAAGCCGATCGCCAGCGCCACCGATAAGCCGATCGCCGACCATAAGGAATAACGGCCGCCGACCCAGTCCCAGAACGGAAACATATTGACGGGATCGATGCCGAATGCGGTAACGGCTTCGGTGTTGGTAGAAATGGCGACAAAATGCTTGGCCAGATCGGCCTCGCTGCCGTGTTTCAGGAACCAGCTGCGTGCAGACTGCGCATTCATCAGCGTTTCTTGGGTAACGAACGATTTGGACGCGATGATGAACAGGGTGGTGGCCGGATCGACCATCGCCAGTACTGCGGCCAGGTCGTGGCCGTCGACGTTCGAGACGAAATGCAGACGCAGCCGCGGATGCACATATCCGCGCAGCGCCTGTGTCGCCACCTGCGGCCCCAGATGCGAACCGCCGATGCCGATGTTGACAATATCGGTCACCGCGTCGCCGCGATAGCCGAGCCATGCGCCGCTGCGCACGCGCTCGGTGAAGCCTTGCATCTGATCCAGTACCGCATGCACATCCCGGTTGACATCCTGGCCATCGACCACGACGCCGGGATCGGTACGCGGTGTGCGTAATGCAGTATGCAATACAGCGCGATGTTCGGTCGTATTGATTTTTTCGCCGGCAAACATGGCGTCCCGCCGTGCTTCAACGCCGCGCGCATGCGCCAGATCGCACAACAGCGAGCGGGTTTCGGCGGTGATCGGATTTTTCGAATAATCCAGCGTCAGGCCGGCTGCTTCAATTGAAAACCGCTTGAACCGATCGGGGTCGGCTGCGAACAAATCGCGCATATGCCAATCTTTGGCTTGCGCATAATGTGCGATGAGAGTTTGATAAGCGGACGTACGGGCAAGTGGGGTTTGCGGCATGATTGGATATGCATAATGGAATGGCATTGAGACAACTATACCGCAGTTTAGGTTGCATACGTAATTTCACTACAGTTTTATTTGCACTGGCTTAAACTTTTTGTTTTTTGCAATTCGATCGCTGAACTTGATAAAAAACGCTGTCATACTCTCTGTCACATTCAGGTAATATTTCCCATGTTCTTTCGGATGCATCAGATTTTAAACCACAGTATGTAAAGCTATGTAATCAAATTGTTATTGTTGGCGCATCGTTATTGCGTAGTAAAATTACACTTTTAGTTGCAAGGATTTTAATATGGCTCATCACGCCGCCGTACATACCACCGTCGCCGATGTCACCTCGCGTATCGTCGAACGCAGCCGGCCTTACCGTACTGCGTATCTGCATCGGCTCGATGCCGCCAATCACCAAGGCGTGCAACGCGGCGCATTATCCTGCACTAATCTGGCGCACGGATTTGCCGCTTTTCCTGCCAGCGATAAATTATTGTTGAAGCAGGATAAAAGTTTGTCCGTGGCGATTGTTTCCTCTTACAACGATATGTTATCCGCGCATCAGCCGTTTGCGCGCTTCCCCGAAATCATCAAGAACGCCGTGCGTGCCGCCGGCGGTGTGGCGCAGTTTGCCGGCGGCGTGCCGGCCATGTGCGACGGTATTACGCAGGGCCAGGATGGCATGGAGCTTTCCCTGTTTTCGCGTGACGCGATCGCCATGGCCACGGCCATCGGCCTGTCGCACAATATGTTCGATGCGGCCTTGTATCTGGGCGTGTGCGACAAGATCGTTCCCGGCCTGCTGATCGGCGCGCTGCACTTCGGGCATCTGCCGGCCGTGTTCGTGCCTGCGGGGCCGATGACCAGTGGCATGAGCAATGCCGAGAAAGTCAGAATTCGCCAGCTTTACGCAGAAGGAAAATTGAGCCGGGCCGATTTGCTGGAAGCGGAAGCCAAGTCGTATCACGATGCCGGCACCTGCACTTTTTACGGCACCGCCAACAGCAATCAGATGTTGATGGAAGCCATGGGCCTGCATCTGCCGGGCGCCGCCTTCATCACGCCGAATACGCCCTTGCGCGACGCGTTGACCGCCGCTGCCGCGGTACAGGCACTGAAGCTGACAGCGCACGGCAAGCAATACACGCCGGTAGGCCGCCTGGTCGACGAAAAATCCATCGTCAACGCGGTTGTGGCGTTGCTGAGCACCGGCGGTTCGACCAATCATACGCTGCACTTGGTGGCGATTGCCAAGGCTGCCGGCATCATTATCGACTGGGACGATTTCTCCGATCTTTCCGCTGTTGTGCCATCCATCACGCGTATTTATCCGAACGGCAGCGCCGACGTGAATCATTTTCATGCCGCCGGCGGCACCGGTTTTGTGTTGCGCGAATTACTCGATGCCGGCTTGATGCACGACGACGTGTTGACGATTCTCGGCAACAGCCTGTATGCGCATTGCACGCAGCCGCTGCTGGACGGTGCGGGCGCGAGTGGCGCGGAGGGTGAGGCGAACATCGTCAACGTCAAATGGGAAGCCGTGCCGCAAACCAGCGGCGACGATACCGTGCTGCGTCCGACAACCTTGCCTTTTGCAGCGGATGGCGGTTTGAAATTATTGTCCGGTAATCTGGGACGCGCCGTGATCAAGGTATCGGCGGTCAAGCCGGCGCATCGGAAGGTACATGCACCGGCATTGATATTCGATACGCAGGAAGCATTCATGGCGGCCTTCAAGGCCGGTCTGCTGGATCGTGATTTTGTCGCCGTATTGCGTTATCAGGGGCCGCGCGCCAACGGCATGCCGGAATTGCATGCGCTCACCCCGGCGCTGGGTATTTTGCAGGACAAGGGGCGGCATGTGGCATTGGTGACGGACGGCCGCATGTCCGGCGCGTCGGGCAAGGTGCCGGCCGCGATTCACGTCACGCCGGAAGTGCTGGCCGGCGGCAAGCTGGGCCTGGTGCGCGACGGCGACATGATTTTGCTGGATGCCGAAACGGGTGTTTTGGAAGCGCAAGTGCCGGCGGCGGAATGGGCGCAGCGCACGGCGGAAACCATCAATTTATCAGCCAATCAGGCCGGCATGGGGCGCGAATTATTCGCCTTGTTCCGCAATGCGGTCAGTGCGGCGGAAGAAGGCGCAACGTCTTTCGCGCTGCCGCCAATTTTAGAGAAAGTCACAGAGACCTTATGAAAACCATCCTTGAAATAATGCGTGTCTCGCCGGTCATTCCGGTGATTGCAATCGACGATCTGGCGCATGCGGTGCCCTTGGCCCGTGCCCTGGTGGCAGGTGGCATCCGGGTATTGGAAGTGACCTTGCGCACGGTGCACGGCCTGGCCGCCATCAGCGCGATCGCCAAGGAGGTGCCGGATGCCATCGTCGGCGTCGGCACATTGACCTTGCCGGAAGAGTTCGCGGCGGCGCGCGATGCGGGTGCGGTGTTCGGCGTGTCGCCCGGATTGACGGCGGCGCTGATCGCAGCAGCCAAAAGCAGCGGCCTGCCGTTGTTGCCGGGCGTGATGACGCCGTCCGAAGTCATGCATGCGCGCGAAGCCGGCTTTCGCCAATTGAAGTTGTTCCCGGCGGTGCCGGCCGGCGGCATCGGCATGTTGAACGGGATCGGCGGGCCGCTGGGCGACGTGATGTTTTGTCCGACCGGCGGTATTTCCCAGGACAATGCCGCACAATTTCTGGCCCTGAAAAACGTCGCCTGCGTGGGTGGTTCGTGGCTGACCCCGAAGGATGCGATGGAAACCGGCGATTGGGCGCGCATCACCGCACTGGCGCTTGCCGCGAGCGCATTGCGGAAGTAGTTACGCAAATAAGCGGTTAATTGTTGTTCGGTAAACCGCAGTATTTCAGATGCTGCGGCTCGCAAAAAATAATCACCATCAGCGATTAAAAATAGAAAGTATTTTGCAATCTGCGCGGACGAAGTAACGACGCGCGGCTAAAAAATAGCGCTCGCTATTCCATTAGCATGTCCTCCATTGCCGCATCTACCGGCACCGCTTTCCTGGAGGAATCTCATGCTCGTAAATACCCATACATCTCATCGATCCAACCCGCATCAGGGATATTTATCGGGAACCGTTGCGGATCTCGATACTGAAACAGCCCGGCAAGATGCGGAACAACCGGCGTTAAAGCGGCATTTGCGTAGCGCAATGAATTCGCCGGTCGATGCGAGGGGTTTTGGGGATCAGTCGAACAGATATACCGTCGACGATTTGAATGACACGATGCGAGAGATATCCGCCAAGCATCCGTTCGGCCAAGTTCAAATGGCATTGGAGGGAATTAAAGAAAATAAAACCGGTAGATTTCATCCGCAAGCTGCGGCGTCGAACGGATGGGGCGACTTTTTTTTGACAGGGCTTACGGCAGTGACTTCCTTTACGGGCATGTTCCAATTCACTGGCGCGACCGGCAGCGTAAATTCAGCCGCACTATCCCGTAAGTCCCGCGAAGCCGCCAATGTAGCTAAACCGTATCTCATGGCTGCGACAACATCTCCGTCCGGAACTACACCAGTCACGCAGGCAGAGAATGCAAGCGTTGTGTCTTCGATGCCGTCGCCCTCCGATTTGAATACCATCATCAATTGGCGTGAGTTCGATGGCGCCAAACTTCTACGTGACTGGGGCGCACAGTTTGGCCGCGATTCAATACCAGCACGGCTGCGTTGGATATATGAATGCTTGCGTCCAAAAACAGACCGAACAAAACTGCCGCTGGATATTTCGCAATTCGATAGCGTGAAGATCAAACAATTTGTCGAGAGCCTGATGGCCTCGACCGGCTATGCCTACAAGACCGATGAGCCGACCGATCCGGAATCTTCGCAGCATTTGTTCGAACTCTGGTTCCTGCAGCTTGCCGCACCGCAGACCGGGAACGGCGACGACGACCATGCAGCGCCGTTTCACAAGGAATTGCTGAAATTGACCCACCCGGATACGCCGTATCGCAGAAGTTGCGGCAACGGCAAGGATGTCGCGCCGTTGTTACCCCGAATAAGCGGCTTGAAAGATGAATTGCGTGCCTCATTCTTGAAATCCTACGAGCGCTTCGGTGCGAAAGCTGCCTACACATGGGCGTTCGATGGCTTATGTCAACTACGCGAACCGACGCTGCTGCGCGATGATTTACCGGCGTTCAGATACGGCTCGCTGGCCTGGGTGCAATTGTCGATCGGCATCGCCCTGGCGGGCGACGATCACCTTGACTGGACACCTCCCGAACTTATTTCGCTGGCGACTTTGTTCGATGTATTCGCCGGCGATCCGGATGATGCAAATCTGCTGGCAATACGCCGCAATGCCATGCGGGCGGTATTGCGGATGGCGCATGCGCACGGCAAGCTGAATCTTTCGACGCTGTCGATGATAACGCAGGAAGATCTGGAAACCGCGTTCGATTTTTACCAATCGCAATTGTCCCTGGAGACAGCAAAGCTGCCGCCGATGGAAGAACTGGCCGCGCGCTTGCCGACCCGTCTCGCAATAGCCGAGAAAATGCTGCGGGAATGCGGCATGGGAGATAAGGCCCGGCGGTTCCGTGCTTTCACCCGGCATTTGCCGAACGATTTCGGTGTCCATCTGCCGAATGCGCCGGGCGAATCGTCTTGCATCCCCTGGGACAGAGCATATAGTTTGGCCGAGCTATACATGATGGGTGGTGATTGCCTGGAGCAACTGCAATCGGTCGAATCACCGCTCAACGTCCGGGAAAAAGCGTTTCTGCAATCACCGATGTTGACGCATGACGAACTGGAACAACGTTTTACGCAGGCCTTCGATGCGGCATGGACACCGCTGCAGCGCGAGATATTGGTTCCCGCCCTGCGAGGCCGGATCGATTCCATGAGTGACAGCAATGCGCGATTCTGGCGCTGCGGTAAGGCGACTGTGCTCAGCGATATTACCGGCCGCGTCCAGACGCGGCTTTCGCGGCTGCGGCGAGGGATAATCAACGATGGGAAAGGCCCTGTCAAATGGCTCAACATCGCTGCAAAAGAGAAGGTGCTGGTCGAGTTTGTCTTGGAAGAAAATGGGCAAAAGAAAACCAAAAAATTCTGGGTTGGGCTCGATCCTCTGGATATTCATGAATATACGGGTGATAGAAAAAAACTGCTGCAAGAGAATCTGCATCTTTTTTTCAAGCCCATTGAAGGGCGTACCCTGCTCTCGCTGAGCGACCGGTATGAACCGACTTATACCGAGCATAAACTGGAGGCGGATGGCGGCCGGGATAAATTATTGAAAGCCATCAGCATGTTATTGGTCGGCGATCGCGGCGAGCGCCTGCGCGAGAGCGCGCACCAAACCACCGACCGCGAGGAACACAACGCGGAGATAAAAAGAATGGTGTTGTCGTTGGTTCCGTTTTACACATGTTTTGAAGACTTGCGAGCCAATGAGCCTTCCGCTGCTTTCTCCTGCACTCTGGAGATTGCATCGATCTTCCCGGCCATCAGGGTCTTCGAGGACGGCGTCATCATGAGCAAAGCGGGTGCCGGCGCGTTCAGGGCTTTGACGAGAGAGCAAACAACTGATTTGGTAAAAGCGGTGTTGTTCAATAGCGTAAAGGCTGGAGACCGGAAAACGATCGAGACCGTGTTTAAAGTGATGCCGTCGGTTCGCAATTTTGCGCAATCGGCACTCATGTTCGCCGATCCCGGCGTCGGCGCAGTGTGGGGTCTGAAGACCATAGGTTACCGGTTGGGAAAGGCAGGCCTGCAAATCCTGTTGAAAAAATTGCGCCATTTCCATCTGTTGTCGCCCGTCAGGAAAATACTCGAAGGAAGCGCACAGCATGTGGGCAATTTCTATCCTGGAAATGGTTATTGGCACGCCCGAAGCGATGCAATCATGTCGAGCCAGCGGGGCCGATATGTCGATTCCGGCGGCAAGCGTTATGGCGTTTTCGATTGGGGCGAAAACAAAAACATTTTGACGATACCGGCGGGGGATGATTTGCGCCTGGTCAATCCGCAAAGCGGAATGGGCTATGGTCCCTTGCTGCGCAAGAGCGCGGTACCGGGGCGGCTCGAATTGATACCGAGCCGCAAAGTCGATGTCGGCGACGTTGCAGTGAACGAGGGCGCGCGCGCGTCCGATGCGCTTGATGTACCTGTCGCGCCTTATGCGCCGGCACGCGCCGCTGTTCTATGCCGCAGCAAGCGCACTGGCGACATGTCTGCATCGGGCTGTGACATCGACAAGGATGTGCGTTTCGGCCCTTTCGGTTACGTCCGGAAAAATCCACCGCCGGAACCCACTTGCCAATTCCGCCTCACCGATGCAGAAATACCGCCATCGCAATTCGATGTTGTGCAAGAACATGCCGGCGCAGCAGATGCTGCAAAGCGAATCAGAGTCGTCGATGCGGCAGACCACGGCTATGCCAGACATGTGCTTCGTCCAGATGGCGTTTGGTCAGGTGAAATTCCTGCCGAATTGGAAGTGCCGGCGATATTCCCGGCAACGGTCTACGGACGCATAGAACACTTTGCGCATCCCGGTAGCGGTACCGGCGCCGATTATGTGGTCTTTTCAAACAACCACCTGGACGATGACGGCGTGCAAAGAGCCAACATTGAATATCACATTCCATTCGGTACTTACGAAGAAGAATACGTAAAAACGGGCGGCGGCGTCGAGACCATCGAACGCCGCATTATCGGCATCGCCGCCATCAACCCTCTGACGACCTATCGTTTCAGCATCGATCCGGCGCATATTCCCTTAAAGGCCGCGGATCGTTCCGTCAAGCTGGAGCGCGCGAGCGTCGAAGAATTCGAACGGTTTGAACGTTTCCAACGTTTGCAGCGCATCGATAGGCAGGTTGCAGATCCGGCGCTGGTCGATGCCGTCCGGCTGCGCGACGCAACGCCCGGATTGCGGGAAAAATTCGACAGGGTATTTTTGCGCGGCGAAATTATCATCAATGATGCGATTGCCGCACTCAATCGGCATCAGCAGGAAGCAATCAAAATTATCGCGCGCCTGACAGATCAGCCGGAAGCGCAAGCACATAACCTGAATTCGAAATTAAACAAAATAGTGCGGACCTTATCGGATCGCTTGCATAGAACGCGGTCGCTGATGCGCTATATGAAAGAGCAGAGCCCTCACGTCGTCAGTTTTTTTGATGGCGATCCGCGTGGAACGGGATCGGCCAGCTCTGAAGGATCTGCGTACAGGAATTCGATAGACGGGCGTACGGTTTTCACGGATTCGAACATTCCCTTGATATTTTTAAGAATACGCGACTATCTGGACAAGGACATCGCGACCGATACGCGCGCCGCGACGTGGTTACACGAATTGTGGCATGCCCTTTTCGGCACCGAAGATGCGATGCAGGCTGAAGGCGCGCCGATTTATGCCGACGTGCGATGCAATAGAGCGGCGACGAGCAGAATCAGGATGGCTGCCGGTTTGCCGGACAGTGAGCCGGAAAAAAATGCTGCCACCTTAGAACATCTGACGATGATGCTGGCTTATCTGATGCATGAAGATACCAGAAGGTTGATTGCGCCGTTTTATACCAGTGCGGAATCCTATATAAGACAAATGCAGCCGGAAGATTTGCGCGAAGCGGCCAAGCGGCCAGTACCAAAGCCTAGGCAAAAGCCGGTACCGAAACCGGTAGCCGCACCGCCTGTGGATTCGACACCGTCATGCAGCAGCAAGCCCGCCGGCGCCGCGGTTTGTCGTGTGCCGCTGGAGCCTGCCCTGCGTTTTGGCGACCATGCCTATGCACAAGACAAGGTACAGTCTTTGATGCGATCGCAATTGACTGTGGACAGCGCAGGCAAGACGGTATTGCAAACCGTTGATTTGAGGGAGATCGGCTTCGCGGAATTTTTATTGGATTCGGATCAGCGATGGAGGCCCGTGGAGCCGGTAGTCAACGCACTATACGATGCCGCGACCGGAAGCTGGAAAGGCATCGATGCGAGGATGCCGCTGGACAATCAATTGGCCGGTGAGGTCATGGAGATCCCGGATAAGGACGGCAATCTGGTTTCTTATGCAAGGGTGGAATTCTTCAGCGGCAATGCGCAAGGCGATCGGATGATGCATGTACGCTATATGCCTTTCATCAGTTATGAAGATGCCGATGGCAGGCTGATGCATCAGCTTGCGATTGGCGGACGCGTTTTCAGTTTTCAGTGGGATCGGAATTCGATTGCCGCTGGCGGAAGCGTTACGCTGCGTGCTGCGACGGCGGAAGAAAGTAAAAAACTTGCAAAATACCAGACGCTGCTTCAAGTTGAGCGCAAGGTCTCCGGTATCGATTTTTCGCGCATGGTCAGACTGCGCGATCAGGATATGGCATTTCGGCGCGAATTCGAGGAAGTGCTGGCCGGCACCAAAACGAAGTTGCTCGATGCAATTGCCGTTTTTGAAACCATGCGGGGTCTTGTCAGGACAATCTGTGAAAGATTTTCCAATGGCGATGCAGCAGTAGTGGATTTGCTGATCTCGAACATCGGGGCGCGCATGAGAGACATGCGTGATGCATTCGATTACTTTATCGATCAAAGCGGTGATGCGATCGGTATTTTTACCAATCAGGCCGGACAGCAATTCAATCGGGTAGAAGGGGCCGCGATTCCAAATTCGATGAATGTTCGCATTGGCTTTAGTCAGATGAAAGAGGCCGTGGTGTTTTTTAATCGCCGTTATTGCGGTGAAGGGGTATCGCGAGCGCAGCGCATTGAAAATGTCCTCCATGAAGGGACACACGCCCTTACCGGCACGTCGGATTCTCCGACCGGCCCCGGCGGGCCGTCGCTCTATGCGGGGCATCGCGCCGGCCGTCACGATCTCACACGCTTGATGGAAGCTGCACGCGCGCCGGGAGGCGATCCGGCGCAGCATGCCGCTACGCTGCAACATATCATCATGATGCTGGCCAATTTCGGTTCTCCCGAAACAGAGCGGTTATCCCATCCATTTATTTATGGCAAGAATTTTTACTTCTCGGGTCATCCGGACTTCGTTTTACCGGCTTGACAGGCGGTAAACCAAAGCAACCCGCGGTAGCTAGTTAAGGCAAGGCTGATTAAGTGCCATGGGCGGCCTTTTTTTTTAGCGCCATGGGTGGCCTTTTTTTTAACGCGGCACGGGCCCTACCCCTCACCCAAATGAACGATTTTTTATGGCACTAAAGAAAATCAGTCGACTTCGAATTTTCTTTAAATCCATAAAAGACCGTTCATTTGAGTGAGGGGTGCGGCCCGTATCGCGTTAAAAAAAAGGGCACCCATGGCACTAAATCAGCGTTGCCTTAAGCCATCTTATCCAATTTAGCAATACTCAAATCCAGCAGCTTCATCCCGTGCCGCCCGAAATTGATATGCGCGCGGGCGCTGCCGCTCTCGCCTTCGATGTTGACGATCACGCCTTCGCCGAACTTGGCATGCGCCACGCTTTCACCGATGCGCCAGCCGATGTCTTTTTTCAGATTGGCCGCAATCCGGTTGGCCGCGGCAGGCGTTTCATCCAGCCATGCTGCTTTCGGATGCGCAAACCAGTGATGCGGCTGCTGCGCTTTCGGCGATAACCACTTCACCGCGTCTTCCGGCAATTCATCGAAGAAGCGCGACCGCAGGTTGTAACGCGTCTGACCATGCAGCATTCGGGTCTGCGAAAAGCTCATGTACAAACGTTGCCGCGCCCGCGTGATCGCCACGTACATCAGACGCCGCTCTTCCTCGACGCCGCCCTCTTCCTTCGCGCTGTTCTCATGCGGAAACAAGCCTTCTTCCAGACCGGTAATGAATACCGTATCGAACTCCAGACCCTTGGCCGAATGCACCGTCATCAATTGCAAGGCATCCTGTCCGGCCTGCGCCTGATTGTCGCCGGCCTCCAGCGAAGCGTGCGATAAAAATGCCGACAGCGGCGACATCACGGCCGGCAACGGCGCGTCGGCGTCCAGTATCTCGATGCCGTCGGCCGTCGTTACGGCTGGCCCGGCGGACGCATTGGCAGCCGGCCCCAGCAACGCCGGCGCATTCACGCCGAATCCTTCTTCCGATACAAACAAGGTCGCCGCGCTGACCAATTGTTCCAGATTCTCGATCCGGTCGGCGCCCTCTTTTTCATTTTGATAATGCGTGATCAAACCGCTGCCGTCGATCACGATCTGCACCAATTCCGGCAACGGCAAATGCGGCGATTCGAAACGCGTGCTTTCGATCAGTTTGACAAACCCGGCCAGCAACGAACCCGCCTTGCCGGCGACATAAGGCACGGCGGCGTACAGCGAAATGCCGTGCTGGCGCGCCGCATCCTGCAATTGCTCGATCGAACGCGCACCGATGCCGCGCGTCGGAAAATTCACCACTCGCAAAAACGCGGAATCGTTATGCGGATTATCGATCAGTTGCAGATAGGCAATCGCATGCTTGACCTCGGCCCGCTCGAAGTAGCGCTGGCCGCCGTATACCCGGTAAGCGATCCCGGCCGAAAACAGCGCATGCTCCAGCACCCGCGACTGCGCGTTCGAGCGATACAGCAGCGCAATCTCGCTGCGAACGGCGCCTTCGTCGATCAGGCTCTTCACTTCTTCGATCACCCACTGCGCTTCCTGCAGATCGCTGGTCGATTCAAAAATACGCACCTGTTCGCCATGTCCCGCATCGGTGCGCAGATTCTTGCCCAGCCGCTTGGTATTGTTGGCGATCAGCGTATTGGCGGTGTCCAGAATATGGCCGTGCGAGCGATAGTTCTGCTCCAGCTTGATCAGATTCTGTACATTGAATTCGCGCTCGAAGGCTGCCATGTTGCCCACGTTCGCACCGCGGAAGGCATAGATGCTCTGGTCATCGTCGCCGACCGCAAACACCGATCCCTGCGTGCCGGCCATCAGCTTGAGCCATTTGTATTGAAGATCGTTGGTATCCTGGAATTCGTCGACCAGAATATGTTTGAAGCGGCCTTGATAATGTTCGCGCAAGGGCTGATTGCGAACCAGCAACTCATACGTGCGCAATAACAATTCGGCAAAATCGACCACGCCTTCGCGCTGACATTGCTGTTCGTAGATCTCATACAACTCAACCATTTTGCGGTTGTAATCGTCATATGTTTCAACATCTTTGGCGCGCAAACCCTGATCCTTGGCGCTATTGATGAAATACATCAGATTGCGCGGCGGGTATTTCTCGTCATCGATATTCAAGGACTTCAACAGCCGTTTGATCATCGACAACTGATCGCCCGAGTCGAGAATCTGGAATGTCTGCGGCAACGCGGCGTCGCGGTAATGGGCACGCAGCAAGCGGTTGCATAAGCCATGGAAAGTGCCGATCCACATGCCGCGCGTATTGATCGGCATCATGGCCGACAGGCGCGTCAGCATTTCCTTGGAAGCTTTATTGGTGAAGGTTACCGCGAGGATGCCGGAAGGCGAAACCTGGCCGGTCTGGATCAGCCACGCGATGCGGGTGGTCAACACGCGGGTTTTACCCGAGCCGGCGCCGGCCAGGATCAATGCGGGCTGGGGCGGCAGCGTCACCGCGGCCAATTGTTCGGGATTCAGATTGTGGAGGAGATTTTGCATCCCACGATTATAAGCCGCTTGCCGTCAGGCGAGCGTGCTCATTCCCCAAGGAATTCAGCCAAAGGCTCAAACGCTTCCACGTGATCCGCAACCACCTTGATAATCATCGTCAGCGGAATCGACAGCAAGGTACCCCACACGCCCCAAATCCAGGTAAATAGCAGTAGGGAAATAAAAACCGCCACCACATTCATCTTGGCGATGCGCCCTGTCATCCAGCTCGTCATCAGTATTCCGATCAAGGTGGCGACCGCCAGCGAAGCGCCGGCCGTCAAAAGCGCCTGGCCCACCGTCCCGAATTGCATGAACGCCGCCACGCCGGTGCAGACTGCCACGATCACCGGCCCGAAATACGGCACCAGATGCAAAGCGCCTGCCGCCACCGCCCAGGTGCCTGCGTTCTCCAGGCCGATCACCCGGAACGCGATCCAGGTAACCACCGCCAGCGCGGCGTTCGTCACCAGCAGCATCGCCATATAGCGTTGAATCGATTTGTTGATCTCATCCAGCATGTGCACGCTGATCTTTTTTTCGCTCAGGGTATGGCCGGCGAGCTTGATGAATTTGCGCCGGAAGGTATCGCCGGAAATCAATAAGAAAAATACCAGAAACAGCACCATGACGGTCTGCCCGATAAAGGTCATCAGGCCGACCGATCCGGCCAGCATCAGATCGCTGACGCGGGTCGGAGGGCTGGCCACCACAATGCGCCGGACATTCGCATCCTGCGCCGATTTCTCGATAGCCGTGGCGACCCGCTGCAATTTATCAAGCATCGAGTCTTCGTCGCGGCTATGGCCACCGAATGTTTTGGTGATCTTGGTCGCAATGGCAGGCAATTGATTGACAATGGATTCCGCCTGGTCCTGCAAGGCCATCGCACATGAACCGACCGCCGTCACGATCGCCAGCATCACCAGCGCTGCGCCAATGAAGCGCGGCACCCGGCGCTTCTGCAAATAACTGACGACCGGGTCAAGCGCATACGCCAAAATAATCGATACCACCAGCGGGATGATGAATTCCTTGGCCGAACGCAACGCGAACAATCCCGCCAGTATGGTCAGGATCAAAAGGAGAATGCCGCGAACGTCGACCTGGACGCGTTTGGCCGGTACCGGCGACGGATAGTGCGGCTCCTCTACCGCTGGCATATCAGGCACATTCGGCGCATTGGGCACATCGGGTTCGTGCGGCTGGTTCGCCTCGCCTGCAGCATTCATGGGTATCCAGATCATTGAAATTTATAGAACAAAAAATTATCCGATATGCGGACGATTGTGCAAACGAGCGGACAACTGATTTATCTGTAGGACAAGCGCCTGTCAATTCTGCAGAGCCTGCAATAGTCACCACAAGCAGCCTTGGTTTCAACGCGGTAAAATTCGCCGGACCCATTCCGCTCATTCGAACTTCCTTCTTACTTCCTACTTTCATGCCCGACAGCAGTGGTTCCTTTGCCGAGTCCCGGCCCCAGCCTTCCGCCACCGCAATCAGTTTGCGGATATTTTCCGCCGTGCTGTTGACGTTTATCTGCTATCTGGCGATCGGCATTCCGCTGGCGGTCCTTCCTGGCTACATTAACAGCAATCTCGGCTACAGCTCCTTTATTGCCGGTCTCGGCGTCAGCATTCAATATGCGGCGACCTTGCTCACCCGCCCATTTGCGGGCCGCAGCATCGACAGCCTCGGTCCGAAACGCGCAGTGCTGATCGGCTTGTCGGCGTGTATCGGCAGCGGGATCTTTCTGCTGCTGACGGCCCTGTTCCAAGACCTGCCGCTGCTGAGCCTGTTGATGCTGGCGATCAGCCGCATGGTCCTGGGCTTCGCGGAAAGCATGATCGGCAGCGGCGCCATGAGCTGGGGCATCGGCCAGGTCGGCACCAGCCATACGCCGCGCATCATTGCGTGGAACGGTGTCGCGACCTACTCTGCGATCGCCGTCGGTGCGCCGCTGGGCGTCGCCATGGAACAGCATTGGGGCCTGATTTCGCTGGCCGTGCTCGCCATCGTGCTCCCGATAATCGGCTACCTGATCGCCCGCGCCAAAACCGCAGTCGCGATTGTTGCGCATGGTGAAGCGCTGGCGTTCCGGCTGGTTCTATGGCGCGTGCTGCCAATGGGCCTCGGCCTGTGCCTGGGCACCATCGGCTTCGGCTCGATCGCTACTTTCATCACACTGTATTACAAGAGTTTCAGTTGGGCCGGGGCAGCTTATTGCCTGAGCGCATTCGGTTTCTCATTCGTTTGCGTGCGCCTGCTGCTGGCCCACACCATCCACCGTTTCGGCGGCTTTCGGGTGGCGATCGTTTCTTATCCCATCGAATTTGCGGGTCTGATGATGATCTGGCTGGCGCCTTCGCCGGCCTGGACGCTGCTCGGCGCCGCCCTGACGGGCGCAGGATTCTCGATGATCTTCCCCGCGCTGGCGGTGGAAGCAATGGCGCTGGTGCCATCCCGCAACCGCGGCGCGGCAATCAGCGCCTATTCGCTGTTTTTCGATATATCGCTGGGTATTACCGGACCGGTTGCCGGCTTGCTCATCGGCCAGTTCGGCTATCCCTCGGTTTACCTATTTGCAGCGATGGCCGCGCTGCTGGCGTTTGCAATCGTGATCCGGTCATCGATGCAGCCGAAACCGGAAGCAGCTTAACAGCGGTGTAATGCATCGCAAAACCCAGGTGAATCAAGCCGCCTGCATGCCGAACAAACCGCCAAACGCCTGCGCTGCGGCTTGCGGTTCGGTAGCCGCATAAACGCTGCTGATCACCGCAACCATATCGGCGCCTTGCGCAACCAGCGGCGCGGCGTTCTCAACCGTCATGCCGCCGATCACAACTACCGGCAACGCAACGCTTCGCTTGACCTCTGCGATCAATTCCGGCGGCGTGCCGACTTCATATTGCTTGACCTGCGACGAATAGAAACCGCCGAAAGCCAGATACGAGGCGCCGGCAGCGGCGGCCTTTTGCGCCAGCGCCATCGAACCGTAACAGGACGCACCGATGATCTTTTCATCGCCCAGGGCGGTCCGCACGCTGGCTATCGAAGCGTCGGTCCCGCCGACATGCACGCCGTCGGCATCGAGCGCCATGCAGAGGCCGACATTGTCGTTGATGATCATCGGCACGCCGTAACGCCGGCACAAAGCCAGCAAGGCGCCGGCCTGATCCAGCGCCTGCGCGACGCCGGCAGTCTTGTGCCGGTATTGCAGCATCACCGCGCCGCCTTGCAAAGCCTGCTCGCTGACACGCAATAATTTGCCGGTATCGTCCCAGTCGGGCGTGACCAGATATAAGCCGCGGCCAACGCCGATGTTGGTAGTCATGCGGAAACTTTCAGAAATGGGATGACACGGTTCGGGATCAGTTGCCCCGGTGCAATCGAATAAGCGGTTTCCAGCGTGTGCTGGCAATAGATTTGCGCAGCCGCGATCGCATCGCGCATGGTATCGCCATGCGCCAGCCGCGCCGCCAGCGCCGCCGCCAGCGTACAGCCGCTGCCGTGAAATTCGCCCGGCAAACGCGGCCATTGCCAGCTTTCGAATGCGCCATCCAGACCGAACCAGCGGTTGACCACATCCTGCTGCTGCGGTCCGTGCCCGCCTTTGAGCAGCACATGCGCACAGCCGCGCTGCTGAAGCAATACCGCCTGCTGCTCCGCACTGTGCTGCGCGCCGCACAAGCGCTCGGCTTCGTTCAGATTGGGGGTAATGATCGTAGCCTGCGCATACAAAGGTTCCAGCGCGGCGACCGCATTATCGGCCGACAAGGCGTCGCCCTTGCCGTTGGCCAGCACCGGATCGAAGACCACCGGCAGCGACGGCTGGCGTTGCCGCAACGCAGCGATGATGGCGGCAATGACTTCGGCGTTGGCGCGGTTGCCGGCGATGCCGAGTTTGACGGCATCGATCCGGAAACGATCGATCAGCACCTGGGCCTGATGGCGCACCAGTTCGGCGGCCACCGGATGGACTGCGAATACGCTGACATTGTCCTGCACGGTCAATGCGGTGGGCACAGTCAGCGCGTGGGCGCCGAGGGCCGCGATGGCCGTCATATCGGCTTGCATGCCGGCGCCGCCGCTGGGGTCCGAACCTGAGAACACCAGCACATTCGGCAAGCTGCGCGCCGGTGCGTTCATCGAAACAGCTCCGGCATCAGGCAACCCGGCCCGCCATCGGCGACGATGGCGATGCGCCATACCGCTTCGGAATGCGCCCCGCCAGATACGCCTCACGGCCGGCCTGCACTGCCAGCTTCATTGCATGCGCCATGCGGATCGGATCGCGCGCGCCGGCAATTGCCGAATTCATCAGCACGCCGTCGCAGCCCAGCTCCATCGCAATCGCCGCATCGGACGCGGTGCCAACGCCCGCATCGACCAGCACAGGCACTTTTGCCTGATCGATAATCAGCGAGAGATTCCACGGATTGACGATCCCCATGCCGGAGCCGATCAGCGACGCCAGCGGCATGATCGCCACGCAGCCGATATGTTCCAGCATCTTGGCCTGGATCGGATCGTCGGTGCAGTACACCATCACATCGAAACCGTCCTTGACCAGCAATTCCGCGGCCTTCAGTGTTTCCGGCATATTCGGGAACAGATTCTTTTCGTCGCCGAGCACTTCCAGCTTGACCAGCTTGTGGCCGTTCAATAATTCGCGCGCCAATTGCAAAGTGTAGACCGCGTCGGCGGCGTTATAGCAACCGGCGGTATTCGGCAAAATGGTGAAGCGCGACGGCGGCACGGCGTCGAGCAGGTTCGGCGCGTCAGGGTCCTGGCCGAGGTTGATGCGGCGGATTGCCACTGTAATGATGTTGGCGCCGCTGGCTTCGGTCGCTTCGCGGGTCTGCTCCAGGTCGCGGTATTTGCCGCTGCCGACCAGCAGCCGCGACGAGTAAGTTTTGCCGGCAATGACGAATGGGTCGTCGGTGACGCCGGATAAAGGTTGGTCGTTGAGATTCATTGAATACTCCATTTGGCGTTTGCCAATTTAATTTGGGCGCTATTTATCCTTCGATACGGCCTTCGGCCTACTCAGGACGAACGGTTTTCTATGGTTGTCGTAAAACATAACCCTTCCGTTCGTCCTGAGCAGGCGCATAGCGCCGTGTCGAAGGATAATGAACGGCACTAACCGCCGCCGATCGCCCGCACCACATCGACCCGATCGCCGGCCTGCAACCGGTGCTGCGCCCAACTCTGGCGCGGCACCACCTGACGATTCACTGCCACCGCCAATGCCTGGTTCGACATCGACAGCGCAGCAATCAGGTCTTGCAGACTATGTTGATCGGCCACGCTGTGCGGCGCGCCGTTAAGTTCGATCTGCAACATGGCTTTTACAGTTTGCTATAGATCTCGGCGCCGTTCTTGACGAACTCGACTGCCTTGACTTCCATGCCTTTTTTGAGCGCGGCGATTTCGGAAATCCCTTGCTGCGCTGCATATTCGCGCACTTCCTGGGTGATCTTCATCGAGCAGAAATGCGGACCGCACATGGAGCAGAAATGCGCCACTTTGGCCGAATCCTTAGGCAATGTCTCGTCATGGAATTCGCGCGCCTTGTCCGGATCGAGGCCGATGTTGAACTGATCGTCCCAACGGAATTCGAAACGTGCTTTCGACAAGGCATTGTCGCGGATCTGCGCGCCGGGGTGACCCTTGGCCAGATCGGCAACGTGCGCGGCGATCTTGTACGTGATGATGCCGTCCTTGACGTCGACTTTGTTCGGCAGGCCCAGATGTTCCTTCGGCGTGACGTAGCACAGCATCGCCGTGCCGTACCAGCCGATGGTTGCCGCGCCGATGCCGGAAGTGATGTGGTCGTAGCCGGGCGCGATATCGGTAGTCAAAGGCCCCAGCGTGTAGAACGGCGCTTCGCTGCATTGATCCAGTTGCAGATCCATGTTTTCCTTGATCAGGTGCAGCGGCACGTGGCCCGGCCCTTCGATCATCACTTGCACGTCGTGCTTCCAGGCGATCTGGGTCAGTTCGCCCAGGGTTTTCAGTTCGCCCAATTGCGCTTCATCGTTGGCATCGTAGATCGAACCCGGACGCAGGCCATCGCCCAGGCTGAACGACACGTCATAGGCCTTCATGATTTCGCAGATGTCTTCGAAATGGTCGTACAGGAACGATTCGCGATGATGCGCCAGGCACCATTTCGCCATGATCGAACCGCCGCGCGAGACGATACCGGTCAGGCGCTTGGCTGTCATCGGCACGTATTGCAGACGCACGCCGGCATGGATGGTGAAGTAATCGACGCCTTGCTCGGCCTGTTCGATCAGCGTGTCGCGGAAGATTTCCCAAGTCAGATCTTCGGCCTTGCCGTTGACCTTTTCCAGCGCCTGGTAAATCGGCACGGTGCCGATCGGCACCGGCGAATTGCGGATGATCCATTCGCGTGTTTCGTGGATGTGCTTGCCGGTCGACAGATCCATCACGTTATCGCCGCCCCAGCGAATCGCCCAAGTCATTTTTTCGACTTCTTCGCCGATCGATGAGGTGACTGCGGAATTACCGATATTGGCGTTGATCTTGACCAGGAAATTGCGGCCGATAATCATCGGCTCGACTTCAGGATGGTTGATGTTGGCCGGGATGATGGCGCGGCCGCGCGCGACTTCCGAGCGCACGAATTCCGGCGTGATTTCAGCCGGGATGCTGGCGCCGAACGATTGGCCCGGATGCTGGCGGCCCATCAAGTCGGCGAGGCGGCTGCCCATCGGGCCGGAGGCCTTCAGTTCGGCCATGTATTCCTGGCGGCGCATGTTTTCGCGGATCGCGACGTATTCCATTTCAGGGGTAATGATGCCTTGGCGCGCATAGTGCATTTGCGACACGTTTTTGCCCGCTTTGGCGCGGCGTGGTTTGCGATGCAGATTGAAGCGCAATTCGGCCAGTGCCGGGTCGTTCAGGCGCTCGATGCCATAGGCAGAGCTTGGACCGGCCAGTTCGTCGGTGTCGTTGCGTTCGCCGATCCAGGCGCCGCGCACGGAAGCCAGGCCGGAGCGGATGTCGATCTTGGCTTCAGGATCGCTATACGGACCGGAAGTGTCGTACACATAAATCGGTGGATTTTTTTCGAAGCCGAACGATGCAGCCGTGTCGGATTGGCTGATCTCGCGCATCGGCACGCGGATATCCGGACGGGAACCGGTAACATAAATCTTGCGCGAATTCGGCAGCGGCTTTACAGCGGCTTCGTCAACGGTGGCGGTAGCGGATAGAAACTTCGGATTGGCATTCATTTTGGCTCCTTTGCTTGGTGCGGCTTGGCTTGGAGCCAGCAAAGGAGTGTCGGGGGACGGTACGGATTATGGTGACATGGGCATCAAACATAATTGGCCAATCTCGACGGCTTCCCTTCGCTGGCATTACCCAGATCAGGTTTAAAGGGTATTTCTCACCCGGCTGCATTCAACAAGACCGCAACCAGGACCCCTAGCTTTACGACGTCTATTGCAAGACATAGTGGCCGGATTTTACACCTATCGCCGTTATGCACAACCGCTTTTTGGCGAACTCTTGTCCGGGATCAATTTTGGCCGGTCGAAGCTTGGCGGGCTCCTACAAGGTCTTGCTTTATTTACCTCACTGCGCACAACAGTCCGCCACAGCCCGCCCCTGACAGTGCCTCAACTAAACTGCGTTACGCCCTTTTGCCCCCTCTTTCGCCGGTTTCCCGGCGACTCCCTTATAATGGACGGTTTCGCAAAAGCACAAACCAAATCATGGAATTAGCCAAGTCTTTCGAGCCCGCCGACATTGAGAAATTCTGGCGCACCGAATGGGAAAAGCGCGGATATTTCACCGCGACCACTTTTCCTGAAAAGCCGTCGTTCAGCATCCAGTTGCCGCCGCCGAACGTCACCGGCACGCTGCACATGGGTCATGCGTTCAATCAAACCATCATGGACGGCCTGACCCGCTATCACCGCATGCGCGGTTTCAATACCGCCTGGATTCCCGGCACCGATCACGCCGGCATCGCCACCCAGATCGTGGTGGAGCGCCAGCTGGATGCGCAAAAAATTACGCGTCACGACCTCGGCCGCGAGAAATTCATCGAAAAGATCTGGGAATGGAAGGAAAAATCCGGTTCCACCATCACCGGCCAGATGCGCCGCCTGGGTGCATCGACCGACTGGGGCCGTGAATATTTCACGATGGACGACAAGCTGTCCGGCACCGTCACTGAAGTCTTCGTGCGGCTGTTCGAGCAAGGCCTGATTTATCGCGGCAAGCGGCTGGTCAATTGGGATCCGATGCTGGGCACTGCGGTGTCCGATCTGGAAGTGGTATCGGAAGAAGAAGACGGCTCGATGTGGCATATCCGGTATCCGCTGGCAGACGGCAGCGGCCACATTACGGTCGCCACCACCCGCCCTGAAACCATGCTGGGCGACGTCGCCGTGGCGGTCGATCCGGAAGACGAGCGCTTCGCGCATCTGGTCGGCAAGATGCTGAAACTGCCGCTGTGCGACCGCGAAATCCCGGTGATCAAAGACGAATACGTCGACAAGGAATTCGGCACCGGCGCCGTCAAGATCACGCCTGCGCACGACTTCAACGATTACGCCGTCGGCCAACGCCATAACCTCGGCCAGATCAGCATCTTCACGCTGGACGCCAAAATCGCCGACACCGCACCCGCCGCCTATCGCGGCATGGACCGCTTTGCCGCACGCAAGCAAATCGTCGCCGACCTGGATGCGCTGGGCCTGCTGGAACTGGTCAAGCCGCACAAGCTGATGGTGCCGCGCGGCGATCGCACCGGTGTTGTCATCGAACCGATGCTGACCGATCAATGGTTCGTTGCGATGAGCAAGCCGGCGCCGGAAGGCACGCATTTCCCGGGGCAATCGATCGCCGAAGTGGCGCTTGAAAAAGTCGCCAACGGCGAGATCAAGCTGATTCCGGAAAACTGGAGCAATACCTACAATCAATGGCTCAATAACATCCAGGATTGGTGCATCTCGCGCCAACTGTGGTGGGGCCATCAGATTCCTGCCTGGTACGACGAAGACGGCAAGATTTACGTTGCGCGCAACGAAGCCGATGCGCAAGCGCAGGCCGGCGCCAAAACCATCCGGCGCGACGCCGATGTGCTCGACACCTGGTTCTCGTCGGCGCTGGTGCCGTTCTCGACATTAGGCTGGCCGGAAGAAACGCCGGATTACAAAATGTTCCTGCCGTCGTCGGTGCTGGTGACCGGCTTCGACATCATTTTCTTCTGGGTTGCTCGCATGGTCATGATGACCACGCACTTCACCGGCAAGGTGCCGTTCAAAACGGTTTACGTGCACGGGCTGGTGCGCGACGGCAACGGCCAGAAGATGTCCAAATCCAAAGGCAACACGCTGGATCCGATCGATCTGATCGACGGCATCGAGCTCGACGCGCTGGTCGCCAAGCGTACAGTCGGATTGATGAATCCGAAGCAGGCCGACAGCATCGCCAAAGCCACCAAAAAGGAATTCCCGGACGGCATCGCCGCGTTCGGCACCGATGCATTGCGCTTCACGTTTGCCTCGCTGGCGACTCTGGGCCGCAACATCAATTTCGATCTGAACCGCTGCGAAGGGTATCGCAATTTCTGCAATAAATTGTGGAATGCGACGCGCTTCGTGCTGATGAATACCGAAGGCAAGGATTGCGGTTTCGAAGGCCACGTGCCGGGCGTCTGCAACAAGGAAAAAATGCAGTTCTCGGCGGCCGACCGCTGGATCGTATCGCTGCTGCAAAAGACCGAAGCGGAAGTAGAGAAAGGCTTTGCCGACTATCGTTTCGACAACATCGCATCGGCCATCTACAAGTTCGTCTGGGACGAGTATTGCGACTGGTATCTGGAAGTGGCGAAAGTCCAGCTTCAGACCGGCAGCGACGCGCATCAGCGCGGCACCCGCCGCACCTTATTGCGCGTGCTGGAAACGATCCTGCGCCTGGCCCATCCGGTGATTCCTTTTGTCACCGAGGCTTTGTGGCAAAGCGTGGCGCCGCTGACCGACAGAAAGATCGATCCGGCCGGCGATTCGATCATGCGCCAGGCTTATCCCGAACCCCAGTTGGACAAGGTCGACGAAGAAGCCGAAGCCTGGATGACGCAGCTCAAGGCCTTGACCGATGCCTGCCGCAATCTGCGCGGCGAAATGCAATTGTCGCCGGCGCTGCGCGTGCCGTTGCTGATAGAAGCCGGCGATGGCGCGAACCCCGAACAACAGGCGCGGCTGACATCGTTCCTGCCGTATCTGCAATCGCTGGTGAAATTGTCCGAAGCGCAGGTTGTGGCTGCATTGCCGACGGATTCGCCGGCGCCGGTTGCCATTGTCGGCGAAGTCAAACTGATGCTGATCGTGGAAATCGATGTGGCGGCGGAACGCGAACGGCTGAGCAAGGAAATTGCCCGCATCGGGGCGGAAATCGTCAAGGCGCAAGGCAAGCTCGGCAACGAAAGTTTCGTTGCGCGCGCGCCTGCGCAAGTGGTGGCGCAGGAACAGGAACGCGTCGCCAATTTCTCGGCAACCCTGGACAAACTGAAGGAACAGTTTGGGAAGCTCTGATTAAGCGTAGCTGGCGGTTCAATCTACGGATTGCGATGCTCAACGTACTAGCGTACGCCTGCGCTTCTCATCCATAGCTTGAATCGCCAGCTACACTTACTCAGAGCTTCCTTATTTAATCAGAGATTCCTTAAATCAAAGGAGACGTCATGAAAAAATATTTCAAGCACATCGTAAACGTAAGCCTGATGCTGGCAATCGGCGCGGCCGGCAGCCTGATATCGACGGCGGCCTGGGCCGACGGCTCGCCAGTCGGGCTTTGGAAAACCGTCGACGATCAAAGCGGCAAACCGAAAGCATTGATTCGCATCAATGAAAGCAACGGCGAGCTGTCGGGCAAGATCGAGAAACTGTTCCGCACCCCGGATCAGGATCAGAACCCAACCTGCGATAAATGCGACGGCGCGCGCAAAGATCAGCCTGTAATCGGCATGACGATTCTGACCGGCCTGAAAAAAGAGGGCGAAGAATACACCGGCGGTGAGATCCTCGACCCGTCTACCGGCAAAATTTATAAAAGCAAATTGTCGGTTGCGGACGGCGGCAAGAAACTGAATCTGCGCGGGTATATCGGGATGCCGATATTGGGACGGACGCAGACCTGGCTGCGGGAAGAATAAAACTTAAACGAACGCGACAGTCAGTCCCTGCAAGGCAATCCCGGAAAATGCAGTAATCCAGGTTTGTCCGGACTGAATCGGAAATGCATCGGTCCAGGTTCCGGTGGTGATGATTTCACCTGCACGCAACGGCGCTGCGTCCGCTTGCGTTTTCAAAAGCTGATGCAATTGCAGCAAGGCATGCAGCGGACTATCCAGCAAATCGTTGCAAAAGCCGGCCGCCCGCAAAATCGCGGTCTGGTCGGTGCTGCACGATAGCGAAACGCTGGAACTGGTCAGCAGCATCGCCAGATTTCTGCGTGTGGCTGCCGACAGGACATGCGGCTCGCCGATGATCAGCGTGCCGTGCAGACCGAAGGCGGCAATCACATCGGCAGTCGTGAATTCCCAATTGGCAAACGGGCAGGAAACGATTTCAAACCCGTGTGCCATCCATTCGATGCAATCGGCGATCTGATCCAGCGTGGCGTTCGGCGGCGGCGCCTCGCCCAGCTTGAAGATGATTTCCGGTTCAATGCGCGGCTGCAACGCGCCGCGCAAGCTTTGAATACCGTGATTATCTTCGGCGTAGCGCACGGTGGTATCGAAAATCGGCGCCCAGATCGGGGCATTCAAGCTATCGGTAATGCCATAGCGATCCCAACCCTTGTGCACCGCAAAACCGATCTTGCGGCCGACCTGCACTTCTCCCTGCGCCGTACGGATCGCGGCAATGCGGCTCGCGATCTGATAGGCATCCGGCACGGACAGCGGTTCCTCTGCCGACAAAAGCGGCAGCATGCGGCTCTCGGCGCGAGCATCCAACAGCGCATGCGCATGACGGCTGGCCTGGCTGGACATAAGCATAGAGGTCTTTCCGCTGGATATAGTTAATAACTATTTATTGTCGGTGACGATTAGCTTTTACACAAGCATAGTCAATATATTCATATCAATAGTTTCAAACCATACCCGAAACTATTCGATACATTCCGGCAACCTGAAATGTTATTTTGATAACAATAAATGGCGGTGAATACCGTGGGGGTTTAGTTGAGGCGGGCTGTAGCGGTATGTTGTGCGCAGTGAGATAAAGGAGGGAGACGGCCGCAGGCCGTCGGAAGGACACGAACGGAGTACGACATACCGCCACAGCCCGCCTTGACTAAACTCTCCTCCTGCCCACCTTAACGCGCCACAGACTCCAGCGCCCGGTTAATGCGCAACGCGACGATCGTACAGGCAGCGCCGGACAATAGATAAGCGCTGACGTAGACAAGCCCGAAATTGGCGGAGAGGCCCAGCGCCACCAGCGGCGCAAAGGCGGCCCCGAATAGCCAGGCGAAATCGGTCGTCAATGCGGCGCCGGTATAGCGGAAGCGGCGTTCGAAATTCGCCGTCACCGTGCCGGCGGCCTGCCCGTAGGACACGCCCAGCAGGGCAAATCCCACCAGAATGAAGGTATCCTGCGCCGCCGGGCTGCCGTCCAGCAGCCACGGGGCGAACAGGCTGAAGACAGCAATAAGGCAAGCCAGCAGGCCGAGCGTTGTGCGGCGGCCGATACGGTCCGCGATCAGGCCCGACAGCACCGTCCCGGCCATCCCGACCATCGCGCCTGCGATCTGCACCTTCAGGACGCTGTCGATTTCTTGCGATGCCCGCAACGTGATCCAGGACAATGGAAACACGGTGACCAGATGGAACAGCGCATAGCTGGCCAGGCCGGCGAAGGCGCCGATGAACAGGTTGTAACCTTGCGCCCGCAACATCTGAATGATGGGAATAGGCTCCAGGTCGCCCTCTTCCAGCAACTTCGTATATTCCTCGGTCACCACCAGCCGCAGGCGCGCAAACAGCGCCACGACGTTGATTGCGAACGCGACGAAGAACGGATAGCGCCAGCCCCAATCCAGGAAATCGGCGCTCGACAGATTGGCGTGCAAAAATAAAAACAGCGCACTGGCCAGCATGAAGCCGATCGGCGCGCCGAGCTGCCCCAGCATGGCGTACCAGCCGCGGCGCGGACGCGGCGCATTCAGCGCCAGCAGCGAAGGCAAGCCGTCCCAGGAGCCGCCCAAGGCAATTCCCTGCAGAAAACGAAAGATCGACAGCAACACGATAGAGGTACTGCCCAGCGTGGCGTAGCCGGGCAGGAAGGCCATGCCCACAGTCGCCGTCCCCAGCAAGAACAGCGCCGCGGTCAGCTTGGTGCCGCGCCCCCAACGGCGTTGCATCGCCATGAACAGCGCGGTGCCGATAGGCCGGGCGATAAAGGCGAACGAGAAAATCACGAACGACCACAGCATGCCGTCCAGCTGATTCTTGAATGGGAAAAACACCTCGGGAAACACCAGCACCGAGGCAATACCGTAGACGAAGAAGTCGAAATACTCGGAAGCCCGTCCGATGACGACGCCGACCGCAATTTCACCCGGAGCGACCTTGGAGTGGCCGGGGTTGGCGGAATTCGAAGAATTCGCGGGCGGTGTAAAAGAAGGCTCGCTGCCTTCGTGTGTGGTGGACATCATGCTTCCTCTATTCCGGATAGTGTGCGCAACTTCGCGCATCCCGAAGGATCGCACTACTCGGCCAGGACCGCCATAGGACAAAATGTCCAATTCACGCGGCGCCTCTATAGGCGTAGATTTTGCACCATTCAAAATAGCGACGTTTTCCGCGTACCGCGATGCCTTCCATTCAAAAATTCCGCGCTTGTTTGCCTCCTTTGCTGCCGATACTTTGCGGCGCTCCCCTCCTTGCCCTACTGGGAGGATGCAACACCGTGCTGATGTCGCCCTCGGGCGATGTTGCCGTTCAGCAGCGCAATCTGATCATCGATTCGACGCTCTGGATGCTGGTCATCATCGTGCCGGTGATCGCGCTGACCTTGCTGTTTGCGTGGCGCTATCGCGCTTCCAATACCAAAGCGACCTACGATCCGGAATGGAATCATTCCACCATGCTCGAATTGCTGATCTGGGCCGCACCGTTGCTGATCATTATCGCGCTGGGCGCACTGACATGGGTCAGCACCCATAAGCTCGATCCGTACCGGTCGCTGGACAGGATCGACGCCGCGCGCACCGTTCCCGCCAATACCGAACCGCTGACGGTGGAAGTCGTCGCCCTCGACTGGAAATGGCTGTTTCTCTATCCCGAGCTGGGCATTGCCACGGTGAACGAACTGGCGGCGCCGGTGGATCGTCCGATCCAGTTCAAGATCACCGCTTCGACTGTCATGAATTCGTTTTTCATTCCTGCGCTGGCAGGGCAAATTTACGCCATGCCGGGCATGGAGACCAAGCTGCACGCCGTGATCAATCACCCCGGCGTGTATGACGGCTTTTCCGCCAACTACAGCGGCGCCGGCTTCTCCGGCATGCGCTTCAAATTCCACGGCATGAGTACCGCAGATTTCAATCAATGGGTACAGCAGGCCCGTAGCGGCGGCGGCACATTGAGCCGCGATAATTATCTGAAACTGGAGCAGCCCAGCGAGCGCGAACCGGTGCATTTTTACAACAAGGTAGCACCCGGCCTGTACGACGCCATTCTGAATCGTTGCGTGGAACCCAATCGCATGTGCATGAAGGACATGATGGCCGTCGACGCGCGCGGCGGCATGGGCCTGACCGGCGCCAATAGCGCCGCCTCGCTCAGCGCCGCAACCCGCGCCCGGCTCGGATTGGCGAACACGCCGGCGCGCACTTACGTCGAAGCAATGTGCAGCGCCGGCGACATTAGCGATGTTACCGCTGCCATCGGCGGCGGCTTTGCAGGCGAAGGCCGGCCGCTATGAACAATGCTGTGAACAACGCCGTGCACAAAATAAGCGCCACGAATAAGCCCCAAGCCAAGCCGCAAGCTTGCCCGACCCAAGCTCCCGATCTCTCTTCCGATCATTCTTTTTTACCCGTTTCCCATCCGGGCATCTTCCATGTTTGAACACCTCGATCCAATCAAGCTGATTTTCGGCCGGCTTACCTGGGATGCCATTCCATTCCACGAACCGATTCTGCTGATCACTTTCATTCTTGTCTTGCTGGGCGGCGGCGCGCTGCTCGGCGTGCTGACCTATTACCGTGCCTGGGGTTATCTGTGGCGCGAATGGTTTACCAGCATCGATCACAAGAAGATCGGCATCATGTATATCGTGCTCGGCCTGGTCATGCTGCTGCGCGGTTTTTCGGACGCCATCATGATGCGCTTGCAGCAAGCCATCTCTTTCGGCGATTCCACGGGCTACCTGCCGCCGCATCATTACGATCAAGTGTTCACCGCGCACGGCGTGATCATGATTTTCTTCGTGGCGATGCCGCTGATTACCGGCATCATGAATTTCGTCGTGCCGCTGCAGATCGGCGCGCGCGATGTCGCCTTCCCGTTCCTGAATAATTTCAGTTTCTGGATGACCACCAGCGGCGCTGCCCTGGTCATGATGTCGCTGTTCGTCGGCGAATTCGCGCGCACCGGCTGGCTGGCTTATCCGCCGTTGTCGGGCATCGCGCAGAGCCCGGATGTCGGCGTCGACTATTACATCTGGTCGCTGCAGATTGCGGGGATCGGCACGCTGCTGTCCGGCATCAATCTGCTGGCCACCATCGTCAAAATGCGCGCGCCCGGCATGCGCCTGATGAAAATGCCGATCTTCACCTGGACCGCGCTGTGCACCAACGTCCTGATCGTCGCGGCCTTTCCGGTATTGACCGCAGTGCTGGCATTGCTGGCGCTGGACCGCTATACCGGCACCAACTTCTTTACCAACGACCTCGGCGGCAACGCCATGATGTACGTCAACCTGATCTGGATCTGGGGCCATCCCGAGGTGTATATCCTGATCCTGCCCGTGTTCGGCATCTTCTCCGAAGTGGTATCCACTTTCAGCAGCAAACGCCTGTTCGGCTATACCTCGATGGTCTATGCGACCGTGGTGATTACGGTCTTGTCTTATCTGGTCTGGCTGCATCACTTCTTCACGATGGGCTCCGGCGCCAGCGTCAATTCGTTCTTCGGCATCACCACCATGATCATCTCGATTCCGACCGGCGCGAAGATTTTCAACTGGCTGTTCACCATGTATCACGGCCGCATCCGTTTTGAAGTGCCGATGCTGTGGACCATCGGCTTCATGGTCACCTTCGTCATCGGCGGCATGACCGGCGTGCTGCTTGCCGTGCCGCCGGCCGACTTCGTGCTGCACAACAGCCTGTTCCTGGTCGCGCACTTTCACAACGTCATCATCGGTGGCGTGATGTTCGGCCTCATGGCCGGCATTACCTACTGGTTTCCGAAAGCATTCGGCTACAAGCTCGAACCGTTCTGGGGCAAATGCTCGTTCTGGTTCTGGCTGGTCGGTTTTTATCTGGCATTCATGCCCTTGTATGTGCTGGGCCTGATGGGCGTGACGCGCCGCATGAGCCACTTCGAGGACCCATCGCTGCAGATCTGGTTCCAGATCGCCGCCTTCGGCGCCGTGCTGATCGCACTCGGCATCGCCAGCTTCATCATGCAACTGGTGGTCAGCTATCGCCGCCGCGAATCGCTGCGCGACTATACCGGCGACCCATGGAACGGGCGCACGCTGGAATGGTCGACATCGTCGCCGCCGCCGGCCTATAACTTCGCATTCACGCCGCTGATCCACGACGGCGACGCCTGGTGGCAGATGAAGCAGAACAACTATCTCAGGCCGCAAGAAGGTTTCATGCCGATTCACATGCCGAAAAATACCGGCGCCGGCGTGATACTCGCGGGGCTGAGCCTGGTGTTGGGTTTCGCCCTGATCTGGCACATGTGGCTGCTGGCCGGCGTGGCGTTCATCGCCATCCTGAGCGTGACGATCGGCCATACATTCAACTACAAGCGCGACTACTACATACCGGCGGATGAAGTCGTCCGGACCGAAGCGCATCGCACACTTATGCTGGCCAATCATCATGTCTGACACCGCTACCCTTTCCCCATCGGCATCCGGGCCCGCATCCCGCAACGTGCCGGAAAAACTCAGCTTCCACGTAAGCGGCGAACACCACACAGAGAACAGCACGCTGCTCGGCTTCTGGCTTTACCTGATGAGCGATTGCCTCATCTTCGCCTGCCTGTTTGCGATCTACGGCGTGCTGGGCCGCAACTATGCCGCCGGTCCGTCCGGCGCCGATCTGTTCGAGCTGCCGCTGGTTGCCGTCAATACATCGATGCTGTTGCTGTCGTCGATCACCTACGGCTTTGCGATGCTCGAAATGCAAAGGAAGCGGCTGCGCGCCACCATGATCTGGCTGGCCCTCACCGGCTTGCTAGGCGCCGTCTTCATCGGCCTGGAACTGTATGAATTCGCGCACCTGATTCATGAAGGCGCCGGCCCGCAACGCAGCGCCTTCCTGTCGTCGTTCTTCACGCTGGTAGGCACGCACGGACTGCACGTCACCTTCGGCATCGTCTGGCTGATCACGCTGATGGTGCAGTTGAAAAAGCACGGTTTCATCGCTGAAAACAAGCGGCGGCTGATGTGCCTTTCCATGTTCTGGCATTTCCTGGATGTGGTCTGGATCGGCGTGTTTACCTTTGTCTACCTGATGGGAGTTTTGCCATGACCTCGACGATTCAATCCCATGGACATGACGGCAATCACCATGGCGATGATCACAATGACCATCACGGCGACGGCGCCAGCCACAGCACCCTGAAGGGCTACCTGACCGGTTTCGTATTGGCCGTCATCCTGACTGCCATCCCGTTCTGGATCGTCATGAACGGCGGGCTCGGCAATTCCAATACCACCGCGCTGGTCATCCTCGGCTTTGCCGCAGTGCAGATCGTGGTGCACATGATTTACTTCCTGCACATGAATACCCGGTCCGAAGGCGGCTGGATCATGCTGGCCTTGATTTTCACGATCGTGGTCGTCGTCATTACGCTCAGCGGTTCGATCTGGGTGATGTATCACATGAATCACAATATGATGCCGAACATGATGCACGACATGCAAAATATGCCTTGATTTCCGGACGCCCAAACCCGTCTCTTCGCACACCTGCGGACGCGCCGCCGGAACCATCCCGGCACGCTCCGCGCTCCCTTGCTGCGTGCATCGCATTGGCCGGCGTCGCTATTCTGATCTTCGCCTGCTTCATCGCCCTGGGTACATGGCAAGTCGAACGCCGCGCCTGGAAACTCGATCTCATCGCCCGCGTCGAGCAACGCATCCATGCGCCGGCTGCGGATGCGCCCGGTCCCGCGCAATGGCCGCAAGTGACTGCCGCTGCCGACGAATATCGCCGCGTCCGGATCAGCGGCGTCTTCCTCTTCGATCGTGAAACGCTGGTCAAGGCGAGTACCGAACTGGGCAGCGGATTCTGGGTAATGACGCCGTTGCGCGCGGCGAACGGCAGCATCGTGCTGATCAACCGCGGCTTCGTTGCTTCCGAACGCAGCGCGCAGAACAACGACAACCCGGCCCCCATCGCCACCGTGACCGGGCTCTTGCGCATGACCCAGCCGGGCGGAGGATTCCTGCGGCACAACGATCCTGCAGGCGGCCATTGGTATTCACGCGATGTGCAGGCCATTGCCGCCGCGCGCGGCCTGCAGGATGCCGCGCCTTACTTCATCGATGCCGACGCAGCGGCGACAGCTGCGGGCGCCGACACCGGCACTGCGCCTGCAGGCGGCCTGACCGTCATCGCCTTTCCCAATAATCATCTGGTCTACGCCATTACCTGGTACGTCCTGGCCCTGATGACAGCCGTTGCAGCATGGCTGCCGGCCCGTGCGGAATATTCACGCCGGCGCGCACTGCGCAGCGGCCCGGAACCGAATATACTTCGCGGCAAGGGAGAACGCGAAGATGACACTTCCCATTAAAACCGCCACCGTTAAATCCGATCCGGAACCAGGCTCTGACGCCAGCTCCGGCTATAGGAGGACCACGCTAGCCGGCCTGATCCCACAACCGGGTTTTACAGTGGCCCCCGGCGAAAGCGACACCACCGGCCGCAAGAACATGCAGCAACTGATCCAGTTGCGCTGGATCGCCGTGCTTGGGCAGATAGTCACCATTCTTGTGGTGCGTTTCGGATTCAATATTCCCCTGCCGTTGAATTACATGCTGGCCGCGCTCGGCGGCCTCACAATCTTCAACGCCGTGAGCCTGCTGCGCCTGCGTATCCGCCCGCAGGTAACCAACGGCGAATTATTCGTCGCGCTGCTGGTGGATGTCGGCATCCTCACGGTGCAACTCTATCTGAGCGGCGGCGCCACCAATCCCTTTGCCTTTCTCTATCTGCTGCAGGTGTGCCTGGGCGCGATACTGCTCAAGGCCTGGACCATCTGGTCCATGGTGGCCGTCACTGCGGCGTGTTTCACCAGCCTGGCGCTGATGGGCCGGCCGCTGGTGCTGCCGCCCGATCACGATCTGGGATTACGCAGCTTCTACATCCAGGGCATGTTGATTTGCTTCGTCCTCAACGCGGCGCTGCTGGTCATTTTCATCACCCGCATCAGCCACAATCTGAGCGCACGCGACAAGCGTCTGGCAGACTTGCGCCAACGCGCCGCCGAAGAAGAACACATCGTGCGCATGGGCCTGCTGGCTTCGGGCGCGGCTCACGAACTGGGCACGCCGCTGGCAACGCTGGCCGTGATTCTGGGCGACTGGAAACACATGCCGCCGTTTACGCTCGACCCGGAACTGATGCAGGAAGTCGGCGAGATGCAGATTCAGGTGCAGCGTTGCAAATCCATCGTCAGCGGCATCCTGCTCTCGGCAGGCGAAGCACGCGGCGAAGCGCCGGTTCAGACCACCGTGATTACCTTTCTCGATGAGCTGGTCGCGCAATGGCGCACGGTCCGCTCGACCGGAACGTTTGCGTACCACAATCGTTTCGGTCAGGACCTTCGCATCGTTTCCGATTCGGCCTTGAAACAAATGATCTGCAACGTGCTCGATAACGCGCTGGAAGCCTCGCCGCGATGGGTCGGCCTCACCGTAACCCGCGTCGCCGACACACTGAAGCTGGTCGTGGAAGATGCCGGCCCGGGCTTTGAGCCGGACATGCTGGCCCAACTCGGCAAACCCTATCAATCCAGCAAGGGACGGCCGGGCGGCGGACTGGGGCTGTTTCTGGTCATGAACGTGGCGCGCACGCTGGGCGGCAGCGTGAGCGCAAGCAACCGCGAGGCAGGCGGCGCGCTTGTCGCACTGACCTTGCCGCTGGCGGCTATCATGCTGGATGATGAAAAGGAGCCCTCCAATGGAAGACCGGACGGAAGCTGACGCGTTGCCTGAAGGAAAAGCGGCGGCGGCCAATCGCTGTCTACTCATCGTCGAGGATGACGAAGCCTTCGCGCGCACGCTCGGCCGCTCGTTCGAGCGCCGCGGTTATCAGGTCTTGTTCGCCACCAGCATGGCGGCGATCCCGGCGCTGTTGCGGCAGCACTCGCCCGGCTATGCCGTGGTCGATCTCAAACTCAAAGGGGAAACTTCCGGCCTGGCCTGCGTGCAGACATTGCATCTGCACGATCCGGCGATGCTGATCGTCGTACTGACCGGTTTCGCCAGCATCGCCACTGCCGTGGAGGCGATTAAATTAGGTGCTTGCCACTACCTGGCCAAACCATCCAATACGGACGATATCGAAGCCGCTTTCGACCGCGCCGCCGGCAATATCGAAGCCGATCTGGTGGGCCGGCCCACTTCCATCAAAACGCTGGAATGGGAACGCATTCACGAAACGCTGGCGGCCACCGGTTTCAACATCTCCGAGACGGCGCGGCGGCTGGGCATGCATAGACGCACATTGGCGCGGAAGCTCGGCAAGCAGCAAGTCAAATAAAAAGTATCGGCACGGGAATTCAAGAACCCCACAATTCGCCGTTAGGCCCAGTCTGCGGCGCCGCGATGCCGAAATGCGCATAAGCGATCGGCGTAGCGATCCGGCCGCGTGGTGTGCGTTGCAGATAGCCCTGCTGAATCAGATAAGGCTCCAGCACATCCTCGATCGTGTCGCGTTCTTCGCCGATGGCGGCGGCCAGATTATCCAGCCCGACCGGGCCGCCGCTGAATTTGAACAACACCGCTTCCAGCAATTTCCTATCCATCAGATCGAAGCCGACCGGATCGACATCCAGCATCACCAGCGCCGCATCGGCCATCGCTTTGGTAATCTGGCCGTTGCCTTTAACCTGCGCATAATCGCGCACCCGGCGCAGCAGACGATTGGCGATACGCGGCGTACCGCGGCTGCGCTTGGCGATTTCCAGCGCGCCATCCGAATCGATAGGCGCATCCAGCAAGGCTGCGCTGCGCGTGACAATCTTGGTCAATTCCGCCGGCGTATAAAATTCCAGCCGCGCCACGATGCCGAAGCGATCGCGCAAAGGATTGGTCAACATGCCGGCACGCGTCGTAGCGCCGACCAGCGTGAACGGTTGCAGATCCAGCCGCACCGAACGGGCCGCCGGACCTTCGCCGATCATGATATCGATCTGGTAATCCTCCAGCGCCGGATACAGAATTTCTTCGACCACCGGCGACAAGCGATGAATCTCATCGATGAACAGCACATCGTTGGCTTCCAGGTTCGTCAACAGCGCGGCCAGATCGCCTGCGCGTTCCAGCACCGGCCCTGAAGTCTGGCGCAGATTAACGCCCATCTCGCGCGCGATGATATGCGCCAGCGTGGTTTTACCGAGGCCCGGCGGTCCGAACAATAAAGTGTGATCCAGTGCTTCCTTGCGCTGCCGCGCGGCAGTGATGAAAATTTCCAGCTGGCCGCGAATCTTCTCCTGGCCGACATACTCTTCGAGATGCTTGGGACGCAGCGCGCGTTCCAGCGCCTCTTCGTTGGCCGAAGCCGGCGTGGCCGCAATAATGCGTTGTTCGGAAAAGTCGTCGGTTTGAATGCTCATTGGATGTCAGATAATAATTCTTGAGGCTTTGTCTTCAGGCTTTGGAAAGTGCTTTCAATGCCAGCTTGATACCGTCCGATACGCTGCTGTCGGGCGTCACCTGCTTCATTGCCAGCACTGCTTCCTTGTCCGAATAACCCAGCGCCAGCAAAGCGTTGAGGATATCCGAGCTGGCATCGCCATGGTGGACACCGGCGGCCGAGCCCAGATCGGCGCCGAGCTTGCCCTTCAGCTCCAGCAGCAGGCGTTCGGCGGTCTTCTTGCCGATACCCGGCACCCGCGTCAGCCGCCCCGCTTCCTGCAAAGTAATCGCCTGCGCCAGATCGCCGACCGACATGCCGGACAAAATCGACAGCGCCGTCCTGGCGCCGACGCCGGAAATCTTGATCAATTCCTTGAAGACATTACGTTCTTCGGCGCTGCCGAAGCCGAACAGGATATGCGCATCTTCGCGCACCGTCAGATGGGTCAGCAGCACAATCCGCTCGCCGACTGCCGGCAGATTGTAAAACGTGCTCATCGGCACCCCCACCTCATAGCCGACGCCATTGCAGTCGACCAGCAAATGCGGCGGATTTTTTTCCAGCAGAATACCGGACAGACGACCTATCATAAGGGGCACCGTAAACAGAATTGGATGAAATAATACAGGACTGTATCACTGTATAAACAAACAGTGATTAAATAATGTGGTTTTGAGGACGAAGGTGACCCTTCGACACGCTTCGCTGCTCAGGGCGAACGGGATTCAGTTAGATGCATCGAAAAATCAACGGTCGGAGGTTTACGTAGCGCGGGGAATAAAGCAGGGCAAATGGCGGCGGCAGGTAGGGTTGCGAAAAACAATCAGGAAAATATTGGGTTTAGCGAAGCGGATATTTT
>DASYCG010000146.1:0-38910 GCA_036500325.1 Herbaspirillum sp.
GGAATGCCGAAACGTTCGCCGGCCTGCTCCATATCGCTCCAGCTTATATTCTTAAATTTCCCGTTGACCGACATCAGGTGCTGATAAGTCCATATACCCTCAGGGTTATAGGCATGCGTGACATCGTATGCGGGCGACAAGCGCCAGGTACCACGGCTATCCATCACGAACGAAAAATTCTTGGTGTGATCGTCGCAGTTCGCTGCGAGCACATTGAAAACCATGCGCCTGAAGCCTTCGATCAAATCCGATTCGGGCAAGCCCAGCGATTTGATGGTTTGAAAAAATTGACTGTAATCATGCGTGGCAATCTGTTTGAAATCGAGATGCGCCATGGCGCACAGCGTCTGCATATGCAGCCTGTCGCCATCCTGGCGGTCGAAGCGGCGCGTCATGAAATGGGCGCGATGATTTTCTTCCAGCAGCCGGCACTCGGTCATGCTGATGCCCGCTGCAGCGGCCATCAAGGAATAGGCGTACTCGATGCGCCCGTAGAAGCCGCCGGCGCCGAGTTCGCTGTCGCTGCCGACACCATCGAATTTCAACAGCCAGTAGTCGAAGCCCGGCGGCGTCTTGAGCTGGCCCGAACGGATTTCATTGGTCTGCGCATTCCAGGCGATGACCGCCTTGGCGCGAGCACCGCCGGCCGAAGTGCCGACCTGGATCAGGTTCATGATGGCAGCTTCGATTTCGCGGTCGCCTTCGAATTTTCCTGATAAGGCATCGCGCGAACTGGTCACCAGATCGGCGATTTCGACCGCCGTCGGCTTGATATTGCGAGGCCCGCGGGAAGGTTTGAACTCCAGTGCGCCCATGCCGCGTCCCGCCATATAAGCCAGGCGGTCCAACGGCGTAATCGCCGCTTTCGCAACGCCCTCGCGCGCCAGATAAGCATCGATCAATGCATTGCCGAAATCATCCGGCAACGCATCGGCCAACATGGCCGGAAGCCGTTTGTACGTGGCTTCCGGCAACAGCGGAAACAGATGGATGGCTTGTGCGATCGGCATCTGCAGCGGCGCCAGCTCGATGCCTTTGCGCCTCCAGCCCGGCGCGTATTCGAAAGCGTAATAACCGGATGCCGGGTCGAAACCGACTGCGCCGACCAGCTCGCCCCATGCGCGCACCGAAATGACGTCGACAGCTTGGTACATTTATTCTCCCGTCTTGAGTGAGCGGCGGTTGCGGAATACCTTGAGCCGCGTTTTTTGACCGGCCTGCGCCTGCAGCAGTTGCATCGGGCTGACCGCCACCGTCGGCGCCAGCGCTTCCAGCCAATCGGGCCGCTTAAGCGCCTGGACCACTTTGATCAGCGTCTTCAACGATGATCCTTTGCCGCCTTCAAGATTTTTCAGTGCGCCGATACTGATATCGGCCCGGCTGGCCAATTGCGCTTGATCCAGATCGAATCGGATACGCAGATTGCGTATCTGCTGCCCAAGATGGGCCTCCCATTCGTCGGTAGTCCTGGATTGATCGATTGTCGCAGCGATGCCCATATAACCGCCTTTTCAAAAGCCATTAATATAGCTAAATTAATATAAATAAAGTTATATAGCTATATTTATAGTTTTATTAATACAAATAAATAAGCTTCATTATTCACTCCTTAATCTTATTAAGCAAATTAATAAAGTTATAAATATGTATTTTATGTTAGAAAAACACAAATATAGCCATAATTATGGCTGTATTAATATTAAAGAAATAAAAAAGGGGATGAAGAATAAAAGACTGTAAAGCCGTTCAGTTAAGGCGCCGTCAGGCAGGCTGTGGCGGTATGTTGTGCGCAGTGAGGTAAAGAAGAGAGGTGGCCGCAGGCCGCCGGAATGACACGAACGGAGTACAACATAGCGCCACAGCCTGCCTGACGGCGCCTTAACTGAATGGAATTGGAAACTACAAAGTCTTTGCAGCGATGTCCTTGCGCGCCGCATACCGGTTGGCCATCACAGCGCATACCAGCAATTGAATCTGATGAAACAGCATCAGCGGCAGCAATACCATACTGACGGTGGTGCTGGTCATCAGCACTTTTGCCATCGGTATGCCGGTAGCCAGACTCTTTTTTGACCCGCAGAAGACGATCGTGATTTCATCTTCCTTGCTGAAGCCGAAGCGCCGGCTGCTCCAGGCAATCACCATCATCATCAAGCCCAGCATCACACAGCAAACCAATATCAGATTGAACACCCTGCCGAGCGGCAATTGATGCCACAAGCCCTGCCGTACCGCTTCGCTGAAAGCGGCATACACCACCAGCAGAATCGAGCTGCGATCGACCACCTGCAGCAGGCCTTTATGGCTATCGATCCAAGGGCCGATCCAGCGCCGGGCCAATTGGCCGGCAACGAATGGCAGCAGCAATTGATAAACGATCTTCAGGATAGCCTCTTCCGACGAATGACTGCCGGTCGATGAAATAACCATGAGACCGACCAAGACCGGTGTAATAAAAATACCCAGCAAATTGGAAGCGGATGCACTGCAAATCGCGGCCGGCACATTGCCGCGCGCGACCGCGGTAAATGCAATCGACGATTGCACGGTAGAAGGCAGCACACAAAGAAACAGAATTCCCAGATACAGCTCAGGCGTCAGCAAGGTCAGCAGCGCCGGCTTGAGCAACAATCCCAATAGCGGAAATAGTACAAACGTGCAGCAAAACACTGTCAGATGCAAACGCCAGTGCGTCGCGCCCGCAATGACGGCCTCGCGCGACAACTTGGCGCCGTGCAGGAAAAACAGTAAGCCGATCATCAGGACCGTGAGGATATCCAACTGCGGCGCCATCTTGCCGCCGGCGGGAAAAAAGCTCGCCGTCAGGACGACGGAAAGCAACATTAAAGTCATGCTATCTGGCAAAAAACGGGGACGCGACATGATGAATTCTGAGAAATTTCTAGAGATAAGCCGTGCATATGAGCCGTGCAAGCCGTTATTGTACGACAGCTGGCAAAATCATGCCGCAGCGCACAAAATCGCCCCTTCCCCTTGATAAAGCTGCTTCTCTGTCAAAATACGGTTTTAAGGTACAACCGGCACAAGCAATACCATTTTTGCAACGTGCGAATTTCAAAGGACTTGCCCATGGATTCTTCCGACACCGTCACCGACGCCATCGCCTCCGGGCATGACATTGCGCCGGACTTGAACGCGCGTCTGGACAATCGCTTTGCCGAACTGCCGCCCGCTTTTTTTACGCAACTGCGGCCGACGCCGTTACCCGCGCCTTATCCGGTCGCCTTCAGCGCATCGGCAGCATCCCTGATCGGCCTGACGCCGGAAGCGTTCGAGAATCCGGCGCTGCTGGAAGCGCTGGCCGGCAATCGCGTGCTGCCGGCCTCAAAACCGTTGGCGGCGGTTTATTCCGGTCACCAATTCGGCGTCTGGGCCGGCCAATTAGGCGATGGCCGCGCGGTTCTGCTGGGCGATGTGCCCGCCGAAGTTAGCGGCGGCAGGATGGAATTGCAATTGAAAGGCGCCGGCATGACGCCCTACTCGCGCATGGGCGACGGCCGCGCCGTATTGCGCTCGTCGATCCGCGAATTCCTGTGTTCGGAAGCCATGGCCGCCCTCGGCATACCGACCACGCGCGCGTTGGCGATTGTCGGCTCGGACGCCAGGATCATGCGCGAAACACCGGAAACCGCTGCTGTCGTCACACGCATGGCGCCAAGCTTCATCCGCTTCGGCTCCTTCGAGCATTGGTATTACAAGCGCGACAACGACACGCTGAAAGTATTGGCCGATACCGTCATCGCACAGTTTTATCCGGAATTACTGAATGAACCGAATCCGTATCAGGCACTGCTGGCCGAAGTCACGCGGCGCACCGCCGAATTGGTGGCGCAATGGCAAGCCGTGGGGTTCATGCATGGTGTACTCAATACCGACAATATGTCGATACTCGGCCTGACGCTGGATTACGGCCCGTTCGGCTTCATGGAAGCCTTCGAGCCGCGCCATATCTGCAACCATACCGACCAGCAAGGGCGCTACGCCTACAACAACCAACCGCAAATCGGCGAATGGAATTGCTATGCATTGGGTCAAACCATGCTGCCGCTGATCGGCGATGTCGAATTGACCAAAGCCGCATTGGCGCTCTACCAACCGGCTTTCGATGCGAAGCAGGATGCGCTGTGGCATGCCAAATTGGGACTGAAAACCGTGCAGGCGGACGATAAGACGCTGCTGGACGCGCTATTCGCCATTCTGCCCGGCACCGATTTCACGCTGTTTTTCCGTCGCCTGGGCGATTTGCGCATGGAACCAGCGCCGTCGCAAACTGCGATCGAAGCCGATGCCCCTTTGCGCGATTTATTCATCGATCGCGCCGCTTTCGACGGCTGGGCTCAAAGCTATCGCAGCCGCCTGCAGGCAGAACAAAGCGACGATACATCCCGGCGGCTTGCAATGCACGCAGTCAACCCCAAATATGTGCTTCGGAATTATCTTGCCCAAGTCGCCATCGACAAGGCGCAAGACAAGGATTTTTCCGAATTGGCGCGATTACAGCAACTACTGCAAAAACCATTCGACGAGCAACCGGAATTCGCGCAATATGCTGCCCTGCCGCCTGATTGGGCCAGCCATCTCGAAGTAAGCTGTTCTTCCTGAAATCAGGATTCTTTACAGGAGTTGAAAATGGACAAAGCACAACAAGCCAATACGGCTACTACGGCCGCACCGGTCAAAGTTGCAAAGAGCGATGCCGAATGGCGCGCCCAGCTCGACGATATGGAATATCAGGTAACCCGGCACGCCGCCACCGAACGTCCTTTCACCGGACGCTTCTGGGATCACCATGAAGCAGGCATCTATACTTGCGTTTGCTGCAATACGCCGTTATTTGCATCGGACGCAAAATTCGACTCCGGCTGCGGCTGGCCAAGTTATTTCAAAGCATTGAATCCGGAGAATGTCCGCGAGAAAACCGACCGGGCGCATGGCATGATTCGTACCGAGATTATTTGCAATGTTTGCGATGCGCATCTGGGCCACGTATTCCCGGACGGACCGCCGCCGACCGGATTGCGCTATTGTATTAATTCGGCTTCGCTGCGGTTCGATCCTGCCGGTCCTGCCGAACCTGCCTAGTCCTGCCCTGCTGCTTTTGATCCCGCCGACCGCCGCCCTCGCGCCGACGCTTCAACACACTGAGAAAATGATTCGCCATGAAATTTCTGTTCGACCTGTTCCCCGTTATCCTGTTTTTCGGCGTCTTTAAATGGGGAGAAGGCCACGCCGATGCCGCGCAAGGCTTCGTTTCGCATTATTTGACCGGATTTGTATCCGGCGGTGCGATAGGCATCGACCAGGCGCCGATTCTGTTGGCGACCGCGGTAGCGATTATCGCGACGCTATGCCAAATCGGCTATTTGCTGGTCCGGCGGCGTAAAGTCGATGCAATGCTGTGGGTTTCACTGGCCATCATCACGGTATTCGGCGGCGCAACCATTTATTTCCACGATGAAACATTTATCAAATGGAAGCCCACCGTCCTGTACTGGTGTTTCGCCGGCGCATTGCTGATCAGCCAGTTTTTCATGAAAAAGAACCTGATCCGCGCCATGATGGAAAAACAGATGGCCTTGCCCGAACCGCTATGGGTGCGGCTCGGCGCGGCCTGGATCATCTTCTTTCTTGCAATGGGCCTGCTCAACCTTTACGTGGCGTTCAACTACACCACCGACCAGTGGGTCAACTTCAAGTTGTTCGGCGGTACGGGGCTGATGTTCGCCTTTATCATCGGACAAAGCCTGCTGCTGGCGAAATACATCAAGGAATCGGAATGAACCAGTCCAGTGCCGCCGTTACGCGTGTAGCGGCCATAGAACAACGCCTGAAGGAAACTTTCGCGCCGACCCGCTGTCTGGTGGAAGATGAATCCGCCATGCACGCCGGTCATGCCGGCGCTGCCAGCGGCGGCGGCCACTACCGGATCGAGCTGATTTCTACCGCATTCGAAGGCAAAAACCGTTTAGCCCGGCATCGTCTGGTGTATGATTGCCTGAACGATATGATGCAACGTGATATTCATGCGCTAGCCATCGTTACAAAGACGCCCTCTGAAACGAGCGCCTGATTAATTTTCCGATCTTATTTGTTATCTTATATTCGCTTTTCTTTACGCTTCTCATTTTGCTTCCCCTATTTTCTACTACTTCCCTATTAGGATTGAATAATGACATTTAAACCTGCTAAAGCGCTGGTCGCACCTCTGTTTGCATTGATGACGATCGCTGCCGCGGTTCCTGCAATGGCGCAAAATATTGCCGTCGTCAATGGCAAATCGATTCCATCGGCACGCGCCGACGCAATGGTCAAGCAATTGGCATCGCAAGGTCAGGCCGACACGCCGCAATTGCGCGCTGCGGTCAAAGAAGAATTGATCAACCGCGAAATCCTGATGCAGGAAGCGGACAAAAAAGGCTTGAACAACAGCAGCGACGTGAAAACACAGCTGGAACAGGCCCGTCAAATGATCGTGATCCGCGCACTGGTCGCCGATTTTGCCAAAAAGAATCCTATCTCGGACGACGAAGTCAAAGCCGAATACGATAAATTCCGTGCAACTGCCGGCGACAAGGAATACCACGCGCATCATATTCTGGTCGAAACCGAAGATCAGGCTAACGCCATCATCGCCAAGCTGAAAGCCGGCTCCAAGTTTGAGGATCTGGCCAAGCAATCGAAAGATCCAGGCTCGGCAGCCAACGGCGGCGATCTGGATTGGGCGACACCGGCAGCATTCGTAAAACCGTTCTCGGACGCGATGATTGCATTGAAAAAAGGTGAATTCACGCAAACACCGGTCAAGACGCAATTCGGTTATCACGTAATCCGCCTGGACGATGTCCGTCCAGCCAAAGTGCCTACGCTGGAAGAAGTCAAACCGCAAATCGTCGAAGCGCTGCAACAACGCAAGCTGCAGGCTTATCAAGAAGATCTGCGCAAGAAAGCCAAGATTCAGTAATCAGTAAATAAGCTGCATCAAGGCCAGGAAAAAGCCCATACGACTCACGTCGTATGGGCTTTTTCTATGGGGCTCGCTTATGGCCTCGCTTTATGATTCTCAAAACTCCTCCCAATCCTCCTGACTGTTCGGCGCCAGCTTGATAGACGATTTCGCACTGGGCCGAGCTGCGGAATGCGCAGCGGGACTTGCAGCAGATTTCGCGGGTGGCGCTTGTGCCTTGACACGCAAAGCCGGACGGGTAGCGGGCTTGTCGGCCGCCGTGCTTGCAGCAGACAGCGACGGCCTTTCCTGCGCCCTTAAAACCGATACCGGGGCAACGATCCGCACCTGATTTTCATCGAGCTTGAAGCCGGCCACCACCTGCGCCAGGCTAACCGCTTGCTCCTGCAACGACGCGGCGGCAGCGGCAGCCTGCTCGACCAGCGCCGCATTTTGCTGCGTCGCCTCGTCCATCTGGACAATCGCCCGATTGACTTCTTCGATCCCGACGCTCTGTTCCTGTCCGGCTGCACTGATTTCGCTGACGATATCGGTGACGCGTTTAACGCTGCCGACGATCTCGCCCATCGTGCCGCCGGCCTGACTGACCAGCTTGCTGCCGGCAGCGACCTTCTCCACCGAATCGTTGATCAAGGCATTGATTTCCTTGGCGGCAGCCGCCGAGCGTTGCGCCAGGCTGCGCACTTCCGAAGCCACCACCGCGAAGCCGCGCCCTTGTTCGCCGGCACGCGCCGCTTCCACGGCCGCATTCAATGCCAGGATATTGGTCTGGAAAGCAATGCCGTCGATGACGCTGATGATCTCGACAATTTTTTTCGACGAGTCGTTGATGGCGCTCATGGTATCGACCACCTGCCCGACCACACTGCCGCCCTGGATGGCGATGTCGGACGCAGAAATCGCAAGCTGGCTGGCGGCGCGCGCATTGTCGGCGTTTTGTTTGACGGTCGAAGTCAACTGCTCCATTGCCGATGCGGTCTCTTCCAGCGAGCCGGCCTGCTGTTCAGTGCGATTCGATAAATCGAGATTGCCGACCGCAATTTCGTTGGAAGACACCTTGACCGATTCGCTGGCTTGCCGGATTTCAAGCAGCACCGAAGCGATCTTGTCGGTAAACCGATTGAATGCGCTTGCGATCTGCACCAATTCATCTTTGCCTTTGACGCTGAGGCGACGCGTCAAATCGCCGTCGCCGGAGGCGATATCCTCAAGCGCATCGCGAATCACGCCGAGCCGGCGCAGGATGCCGGTGATGGCGGCCATCAGCAAAACAGCCGCAATAAAAATCATCAGCACCGTCGCCAGCCCGGAAATTTTCAACATCGAACCGATCGGTGCGGTCGCCTCGGCGCGGTCGAGACAGATCACCAGCAGCCAGTTGGTGCCGGCTACTTTTTTGACGAATAGAAAATCGTCCCTGCCATCGATACGCGCAGTACCGCTTTGCTTTTTCTGCTCCAGATCGAGCAGCATCGGCGCCGACAGCTTGCTGTCGATATCAGACACCTGCTTGAGCGAAAACGCCGGGTTCGGATGGCTGATGATCACGCCATTGCTGTCGACCAGAAACGCAAAACTCGACGGCGTCGGTTTGATCGATGCAACGTTATGCACGACGTTATCCAGTTGCACATCCGCGCCGACAACCGCGCTGGCTGCACCCTTGGGGCCGATCGGTTCGGCAAAGGTGATCACCAGTTTTTTGGTAGTTGCGTCGTTATACGGCAACGTCAACACGGCAGTGCCGGCTTGTTCGGCCTGTATATACCATGGGCGTTTTTGCGCGCTGTAACCGGGCGGCATCGGATGTACGAAGGTACCGACCGTGCCCTCGCCGGGTATGCCGATATACGCATCGTCGAAGGCGCCTGCCGCCATCGCCGCCTTCACGAACGGCAGCGGATCGCTTTGCTGCATCGCCAGCTTCATGGAACTCGTAATGGTTTTTTTGGAGAGTACCCAATCGCCGATGCTGGCTGCATGGCTGTCTGCCAGTTGCGCCATTTCGGCGTTCAAGGCTTCGTAAGTATCGCTTCTGACTTTGAGAAAATTAGCGCTGGTCAATACCAGCATCGAGAGTGTAACGATGGCGATGCAAATAGCAATCAGCCGAGTGCGAATGGATGAAAACATGCGATTTTCCCCTTGCTGTAACTCAGACTACGTTCAGACTACTTGGAACTACGCTCTATCTCCCAGTGCTATCCGGCAACTAAGCCGCGGCTGCCATTTTTACTTTTTAGCTCGCTCAATATAACGACAAAAACCCTTCTAAAAAAATTTATTATCAAATTAAATTTTTAATCGCGCTTGCCGATGCTGGTCTTTGAGAGCGCCGCATTGGCACAAAAAATTTGTTCCCGCTTTGCAACTTCTACATTTGCAGGCACCGTAATAATTATTTCGTCGATCATTACCTGCTCCAAGCAAAACGCCTCCCGTCAATTACGACGGGAGGCGTTTTGATTTGATGCCAACGTTTATTGACGATCCGCGCGTTATCCGACCCACTTGCGCGCATTGCGGAACATGCGCATCCATGGCGAATCTTCGCCGGCATCAGCCGGATGCCACGATTGCAATACCGTGCGGAATACCCGTTCGCCATGCGGCATCAGCGCCGTGCAGCGGCCATCCTGCGTCGTCACGGCCGTAATGCCGGCCGGCGAACCGTTCGGATTGTATGGATACGCTTCGGTAGCCATGCCGCGACGATCGATGAAGCGCATCGCCACGAGCGCCTGGTCGCGGTCGCCGGTCTGCGAAAAATCCGCATACCCTTCGCCATGCGCCACCACGATCGGCGCCTGCGAACCTGCCATGCCCTGCATGAAGATCGATGGTGAATCCGCCACTTCCACCATCGCAAAACGTGCTTCGAACTGCTCCGATTTGTTGCGCGTGAATTTCGGCCAGGCCTGTGCACCCGGAATAATCGATTTCAAATTGCTCAGCATCTGGCAGCCGTTGCAAATACCCAATGAGAAGGTATCGCCCCGGCCGAAGAATTGCGCAAACTGCCGTTGCATCGCATCGTTGAACAAGATGGTCTTGGCCCAGCCTTCGCCGGCCCCCAGCACGTCGCCGTACGAAAAGCCGCCGACGGCAATCATGCCTTTGAAATCATCGAGCCGCGCGCGGCCGGCGATCAGATCGCTCATGTGCACATCGACTGCGGTAAAGCCGGCCTTGTGCATTGCATAGGCTGTTTCGACATGCGAATTGACGCCCTGCTCGCGCAGGATTGCCACGCGCGGACGCGCGCCGCTGTTGATGAAAGGCGCGGCGATATCCTGCTGCGCATCGAACGACAGCGATTGCGACAGGCCGGGATCGGCGGCATCCAGAATGCTGTCGTATTCGGCGTCGGCGCAGGCCGGATTGTCGCGCAGGCGCGCAATCCGCCAACTGGTTTCGCTCCACAGACGCTGCAATGCGGTGCGTGGCTGGCTGTAGATGGTTTTGGTGTCGCGCGCGAATTCAATCACATCACGCGTATTCGGCTTGCCGATGATATGGCTGCAAGCGCCGAGATCGTATTCGCGCAGCACGTTCATCACGTTCGATTTTTCGGCGGCGCGGACTTGAATCACCGCCCCCAGTTCTTCGTTGAACAAAGCTGCCAGCGTGGCCTCGTTGCGGCGCTCCGAAACTTGCGTAGTCCAGTTCTTCGCATCGCCCCAATCCGCGCCGTGGCCGCTTTCCATGGTCAGGATGTCCAGGTTCAGCGAGATGCCGCTATGGCCGGCAAACGCCATTTCGCACAAGGTGACGAATAGGCCGCCGTCGGAACGATCGTGATATGCCAGCAACTGGCCGGCTTCGTTAAGTCGCTGAATGGCGTTGAAGAAGCCTTTCAGGTCTTCGGCGCTATCGACATCCGGCGTGCGGTTGCCGAGTTGCTGCATCACTTGGGCGAGCACCGAAGCGCCCATCCGGTTTTTGCCGCGGCCCAGATCGATTGCGATCAATACCGTATCGCCGGCATCGGTGCGCAGTTGCGGCGTCAACGTGGAACGGACATCGGTCACCGGTGAAAATGCCGACACGATCAGCGACACCGGCGATGTCACCGCTTTGGCATTGCCGTCGTCGTTCCAGGTGGTGCGCATCGACAGCGAGTCCTTGCCGACCGGGATGCTGATGCCGAGCGCCGGGCATAATTCCATGCCGACTGCCTTGACGGTATCGAACAACGCGGCGTCCTGGCCGGGCTGGCCGCAGGCCGCCATCCAATTGGCCGACAGCTTGATATCTGAAATGTCGGCGATTTTGGCCGCTGCAATATTGGTCAGCGCTTCGCCGACCGCCATACGGCCGGATGCCGCGGCATCGATCACCGCCAGCGGCGTACGCTCGCCCATCGCCATCGCTTCGCCGAGATAGCCGTCGAAGCTCATCGTCGTCACTGCGCAATCGGCCACCGGCACTTGCCATGGGCCGACCATCTGGTCGCGTGCCGTGGTGGCGCCGACGCTGCGATCGCCGATGGTAATCAAAAACGATTTGTCGCCGACCGTAGGCTGGCGTAAAACCCGTTCGGCAACCTGCAGCAGATCCATGCCGGTCAAATCGACTGCCGGCAGGTCTTGCGCCAGATGCTGCACATCGCGATGCATTTTGGGTGGCTTGCCCAACAACACATCCATCGGCATGTCGACCGGTTTATTGTCATGCGCCGGATCGATCACCTGCAATTGGCGTTCTTCGGTCGCGGTGCCGACCACGGCAAACAGGCAACGCTCGCGCAGGCAAAGATATTGAAACAGTTCCAGTTGCGCAGGCGAGATCGCCAGCACATAGCGCTCCTGCGATTCGTTGCTCCAGATTTCCTTCGGCGCCATGCCGGACTCTTCCAGCGGAATCTGACGCAAATCGAAAATCGCGCCACGCTTGGCATCGTTGGTGATTTCCGGGAAAGCATTCGACAAACCGCCGGCGCCGACATCGTGGATCGACAGAATCGGATTATCGTCGCCCATTGCCCAGCAGGCGTTAATGACTTCCTGCGCGCGCCGTTCCATCTCGGGATTGCCGCGTTGCACCGAATCGAAATCCAGATCGGCGGTATTGGTGCCGGTCGCCATCGACGATGCAGCGCTGCCGCCCATGCCGATGCGCATGCCGGGGCCGCCGAGCTGGATCAGCAGGCTGCCGACCGGCAAGGCGTTTTTACTGGTGTGCTTGGCCGAGATGCTGCCGATACCGCCGGCAATCATGATCGGCTTGTGATAACCCTGCACATTGCCGCCGACGTTTTGTTCGTAGGCACGGAAAAAACCGCCCAGATTGGGACGGCCGAATTCGTTGTTGAACGCAGCGCCGCCAAGCGGGCCATCGATCATGATTTGCAATGGCGAAGCGATCCGGTCCGGCTTGCCGTAGGCGTTGGCGTTTGCAGATGCGGATGCGGCATCGGCATCTGCAATGGCCTGGCGCTGGGCCAGCGGCTGCGTGACGTCTTGTGCGTTTTCCCACGGTTGCCGCGCCTGCGGAAGATGCAGATTGGAGACCGTGAAACCGGCCAGGCCGGCCTTCGGCTTGGCGCCGCGGCCGGTTGCGCCTTCGTCGCGAATTTCGCCGCCGGCCCCGGTGGAGGCGCCCGGGAAAGGCGAAATGGCGGTCGGGTGATTATGCGTTTCGACCTTCATCAAAATATGCGTCAGCTCTTCCGAAGCCTGATATTCGTTGCCGGAAGCCAGGCCGCGCGGATAGAAACGCGTCACGTTCGCGCCTTCGATAATCGATGAATTGTCGCTATAGGCAACCACGGTGCCGCGTGGCGCCAGCTGGTGGGTATTCTTGATCATGGCGAACAGCGATTTATCCTGCGCCACGCCATCGATGGTCCAGTCGGCATTGAAAATCTTGTGGCGGCAATGTTCGCTATTGGCTTGCGCAAACATCATCAATTCGACGTCGGTCGGATTGCGGCCGGCGCGGCTGAATGCGGCCAGCAGATAATCGATTTCGTCGTCCGACAAAGCCAGTCCGAGTTCGGTATTGGCCGATGCCAAAGCCGCTTTACCGCCGCTGGTGATATCGATAAAGGCCAAGGGCTTGGCCTGCAGTTCCTGGAACAGGCCGGCAGCCTGTGTCGCGCTGCGCAATACGGTTTCTGTCATCCGGTCATGCAATAGCGCGGCGACTGCTGCAATGCTGTCATCCGCCAGATGCCGCGCCCCGCCGAGCAGGCCGGATTTGACTTGCACCCGATAGCGGACGCCGCGTTCGATACGTTTGATTTGCGCCAGGCCGCAGTTATGCGCGATATCGGTCGCCTTGCTGGCCCACGGCGATATGGTGCCGAAACGCGGAATCACAACAAAATCGTCGCCCTTCTCGCTTTCGTCGCTGCTTTCGCCGCCATCGCTGAAAACGTCGCCATAGGTCAGCAAGCCTTCCAGGCGCGCCGCATCGGCCAGCGATAATTCGGCGATGCTATCGACAAAATGGTAATACCGCCCGGTAACGCCGGTGATCGCAACATCGATCGCTTGCAATTGAGACAACAAAGCTTGGGTACGAAAGGCAGAAAGGGCATTTGAGCCCGGCAAAATCAACATGGCGAAATGGGAGTTGAGGCAGCACGCTGCGGTTAAATCGGAAGCTTGCGCAATACGTAAAACAGGAAGCCGGGATTATACCGCGATGCAGGCCCATTTATCGGCCGAACAAAAAAGGCCGCTGCAGTGGCAGCGGCCTTAATTTTTTAGCAATTAAACCCGCTAAAAGCGGTTAAATGTCTATTTCAAACGCAGATCGTTCTTCACTGCCTGCACGCCCTTGACGCCGCGCGTTACTTCCGCTGCCTTGGCGGCAGCCGCGGTAGAGCTGACAAAGCCGCTCAACTGAACAGTGCCCTTATAGGTTTCGACATTGATTTCGGTCGCTTTCAATGTCGGTTCGGCCAGAATGGCTGCCTTCACTTTGGTAGTAACCACAGCATCGTCGACATATTCGCCGGTGCCTTCGTGTTTGGCGGTAGAAGCGCAACCGACCAGCGACAACATGAATGCTGCAAAAAATAACGCTGCAATACGTTTTGATAAGGTCATGGCAACTCCTTGAAATGGATTCGATTGAAAATATTTTTGGCACGCAAACCAGTGCTGTTACATCTGATTCCCGCCGAATAGTTAAGTTTCCTACTGCACAAAAATATTTCCAGGCGTCAAAATTACGCGCCGCGCTTTTAAATCGCCGATTCGATGTATCATTCACGCCGCTCTGAAAGGACAAGCGGACCGGACAAGAGTATGCCGGATGGCAATCATTTACGACAACTTGATATCGTGACGCAACGAGAAACTAAAAAAATAGCCGTTATCGGTGCCGGTCTGAGCGGAATCTGCAGCGCCTATTTTCTGGCGCAAGCGGGCTACGAAGTCTCGCTGATCGAACGGCATGGCAACGTCGCCGAACAGGCCAGCCTGGGCAATTCCGGCCTGATCGCCGCCGCCAGCCTGATGCCCTCTGCCGCGCCTGGCTTGCGCAAGAAAATAATTTCCAGTCTGTTCAAATCCGATTCGTCGATATTGCTGTCGCCGAGCTTGAGTCCGGCGCTTTGGCGATGGCTGCGCAAATGGATGGCGCAAGCGCAGCTGGAACGGTATCGCATCAACAAGACACGCATGACCCAAGTGGCTGCATACGGCCACGAATTACTGCTGCAAATTCAGCAACAGCATCAGATCGACTGCCAGGCCACGGCTGGCGTGCTGCAAATTTTCCGCACCGAAGCGCAATTGGCGGCCGCCGCCAAACTGCGCAGCATACTGACCGATCTGGATATCGGCCATACCGTACTCGACGCCAAGCAAGTGCGCCAGTTGGAACCGAATCTGAATGCGGCAACCGCGCTGGCCGGCGGCTGGCATTTTCCACAAGACGGCGCGGGCAATTGCCTGTTTTTCATCAAACAAATGAAAGCCGTGGTGCAAGCCATGGGTGTGCAGTGCCATTTCATGCAGACGGTGACTGAATTGCAGCCGAACGACCGCGGCGTGGCGCTGATGATCGACGGCCAGGCGACGCTGTTCGATGCCGTGGTGGTGGCCGCGGGCGCCGGCAGTAATAAATTGTTGAAGCCGCTGGGTATCCGCATACCGCTGCACATCGCCCACAGTTATGCGGCGGTGGCCGGCATCAAAAACCCCGAATTCGCGCCGCGCAGCGCTGTGCTCGACACCGCTTATAAAACCGCCGTGGTCCGCATCGACGACCGTATCCGCATTACCGGCATCATCGATTTCCAGCCGGGCAGACATGCGCGCGCGGCGCATCCGCAAGCGATGCAAACCTTATTGAAGATTGCAGACGATTGGTATCCGGATGCGGCCAATTACAATCAGGCCAATTTCTGGAGCGGGAATGTGGCGGTGCTGCCGGACGGCCCGCCTTTGATCGGCGCCACGCCGGTGTCGAATGTTTTCGTCAACATCGACGGCAGCAGCGATGGTTGGGCCGGTGCAGTCGGTGCGGCCGGCGCGCTAGCCGATCTGATCGGGCAACGCCAACCCGAGATCGATGTCAGCGGCTTGCAACTGACGCGTTATCACTGAGGCCATCGCTGATTAAGTGGCGAGAGCCGCCCATGACTTATTCAGTTAAGCCCTAAGCAATCTTCAAGACAGCGCTATCACTCAGCAGCGCGCCGGCTGCAATCGTGATCGTGCGCTGGCAACGCGCCGCAATCGAAACGTCGTGCGTCACCAGCACCAAAGTCGAACGGTGCGCCTGGTTCAGATCGAACATCAGACGGATCACCGCCTCGCCGGTGGTTGCATCCAGGCTGCCGGTGGGCTCATCGGCAAATAATAACGGCGGCTCCGTGACGAATGCACGCGCCAGCGCCACGCGCTGCTGTTCGCCGCCGGATAGAAATTTAGGATAGTGTTTCAGGCGCGCCGACAAACCGACACGCTCCAGCATCTGCAGCGCCTTGTCCCTGGCATCGTTATCGCCGCGCAGTTCCAGCGGCAGCATGACATTTTCCAGCGCATTCAAATGTCCCAGCAATTGAAACGACTGGAATACAAAACCCAGGCGCGCCTTGCGTATCGCCGCCCTGCCATCTTCATCGAGCGCAAAAATATCGACGCCGTCGAGTTTGACCGTCCCCGTCGATGGCGTGTCCAGGCCCGCCAACAGGCCAAGCAAGGTAGACTTGCCGGAACCGGATGCGCCGACGATTGCCAAAGTAGTGCCGGCTTGTACCGTGAAATCGATTTTATCGAGAATCGTCAACTGCCCGGATGGCGCTCCGCTGTCGGCCACGGTCTTGGCCAGACCTGACACTTCGATGGCGGGATGGATGCTATGAACGGCGGGATTGGAAACATCCGAAATAACGGAAGAGGATTCAGACATGCAATTAAAGGAACTCCGGAACAAAGTGATCGGATTGGTGCTGGCAACGGCAGCCATGCTGGCTGCAAATGCTGCCTATTCTGCCCCAAAAACCGTGCTTGTGCTGGGTGACAGCTTGTCGGCGGAATATGGTCTGGTGCGCGGTACCGGCTGGGTTGCGCTGCTGCGGCAGCGGCTGGCCGAACAGAAAATAGATGCTGTGGTCATCAATGCCAGCATCAGCGGCGACACCACCAGCGGCGGGAAAGCGCGGCTGGCGCCGCTGCTGGCAGCCAACCGTCCCGATATTTTTGTGCTGGAACTGGGCGCCAACGACGGCTTGCGCGGCTTGCCGCTGGCCGATGCCGAAAATAATCTGAACGCAATGATGAACATGGCTAAGAAAGGCAATGCGCATACGCTATTGATCGGCATGCAGATTCCGCCGAATTACGGCACGGTCTACGGTCGCCAGTTTGCCCAGGTATTCGATAAGGTGGCAAAAGAACAGAAGTCGGCGCTGGTGCCTTTTTTACTGGCGGGCGTGGTGCAACAGCCGGCTCTGTTTCAGTCCGATCACCTGCATCCAACCGAACAGGCGCAAGCCATGCTGCTCGATAATGTGTGGCCTTATTTGAAACCTTTGCTGCAAAAATGAAACACACGGCCGAAATTTATTTACGGCAGTATTTCGTTTGCAGAAACACAATATTTTTACAAAAAAATGCATTCGAATTCAGCAGGATTCACGACTGGCCGGATCATTAAAATCAGTCAACGCCGGTGCATTCGCGGTCGGCTTTCATTGTGAGAAATTTCTAGATGTTTAGATAACACGCGGTAACAGCCGGCGTGTTGCGGACGAATATTCTTCAATTACTTTTATAGTTTGAGGCGTAGTATCAAATCAAGTCTACTTGATAGAAGGCTCATCATGAAAACGCCTCGTTCGTTGCATCTGAGTTTTTCCAAACAGAACGCAGTGTTTTTCGCACTGATGTCTCTCGCGCCGTTCGCCGTCGCAGACGACATCGTCGATATCGATGGGCTGGGAGGTAATTCGTCCGTAGCCTTGGGTATCAGTGCCGATGGCAAGGTTGTTGTCGGCACAGCGGTCAATTCCACGGCTTCTATTGTTGCATTCCGCTGGACACAGGAATCCGGCATGCAAGATTTGGGCGTAGCCGGTGGCAGTGCCAATGGCGTCAATGCCGATGGCAGTGTCGTGGTTGGCGAATTTACCGTCGGCGCCAATGTGAAAGCGTTTCGCTGGGTTGGCGGCGTCGTAACGGATCTGGGAACACTTGGCGGTGCAAGCGCTGCTGCCAATGCCGTCAATGCGGATGGTTCGGTTGTCGTGGGCGGCTCAAATAATGGGACCTTCGACAGAGCGTTCCGCTGGAGCGCCGGCACCGGCGTGATGAGCGACCTCGGCACACTCGGTGGCAATACATCTGAGGCATACGCCGTGAGTGACGACGGCACTGTTGTGGCCGGGCGGGCACAGGATGGCGCCGCCCTCAATAAAGCGTTTCGCTGGACCGCCGGCATCATGACAAATCTGGGAACGCTCGGCGGCGCTACATCTGCGGCATTGAGTATTAACGGCGACGGGAGTGTTGTAGTCGGCGAAGCGCAAGACGCTGCCAGCAATAATCTGGCTTTCCGCTGGACGGCAGCCACATCAATGGTCAGCCTGGGGACGCTCGGCGGCATAACATCATCTGCCGCCGGTGTCAGCAACGATGGCAGCGTGGTCGTGGGCGCAGCCCAGAATGCCGGTGGCAGCACCAGCGCATTTCGCTGGACGCAAGCAGGCGGTATGTTGAGCGTGGAACAATGGCTGCGCAATTCCGGCGTCAGCGTCCCTGCCGATGTCACCTTGTCGGCAACCGGCGTCAGCGCCGACGGCAGCATCGTTACCGGGGTGCTGATGAATAGTCATGCATTTATTGCCCGTGGCCGTAGCGGGATGATCGATACGGCCCAGTTCAATCAGAGCTTGGCGGCCGGTACCGGCGTCATGGCGCTCGCCATCCAAAACGAAGCGTTGATCATGCAGGGCGTGCACGACAATCCGATGCGCGCTCTGTTGCCGGACGGCCGCGCCAGTTTCTGGGCATCAGGCAACATCGGACGCGATAATCATGCTGATCGGGATGGTGACATAGGCGTCGGAGAAATCGGCATGTCACGCAACATCGGCGGCGACGTGCAGCTCGGCATTGCCATCGGCCAAATCTATAACAAGGCAGATACCGCCTTTAATGGCCGTTCCCGCATCGAGAGTACTTATATTCTTCCAGAGCTGACCACCCGGCTTGGTGAAACATCCTTGTATGCAACGATCAGCGCCCTGTATGCCAATGGCACTGCCGATATCGACCGCGGTTACGAGAATTCGGGAATGACGGTGCAATCGCGCGGCAGTGCCAACGTAGAAAACATGGCGGCGCAAATTCGCCTGGATTGGCGCAATGCATGGGCGTTGGGTAAAACGGCATTCACTCCCTACACCAGCTTGATGTACGACCGTACCAAGCTGGGAGCCTATACGGAAAGCGGCGGTGGTTTCCCTGCATCATGGGATCGCAACGTTTCGACGGCAACAACGGCACGCGTAGGCCTCGATGCCGTCCTTGCGCTCAATGACCATTTGAATTTGCTGGGGCGCATTGAAGGCACGCATCGATTCCCGGTACAAGACAACAATGCCAGTGGCGAAGTGATCGGATTGTATAGTTTTAATTTCGCCGGCGATTCTACTGAGCAAAACTGGGCGCGCATAGGCGCCGGCCTTGAATCTATCGTCGGCAATAGCAAAACCTCGGTGACCCTCAACGCAACGACACAGGGCGATGTCCCTTCCTACTGGCTGGGCGTTTCCTATCGTTTGCAGTTTTAGCGGGAATTCAGATTTCGTTAAGCAAAAAAGCCCGCGTACAAAATTGTGCGCGGGCTTTTTTGCTTAACTTTTGCTGACTTTTCGTTTAAATCCGTTTGGTTTAAATCCAAAGCCTCAACGGCGATTTAATCCGGTGAGCCGACCGCTGGTTTCGCCGCGGCCTTCAGAATTTTCACCTTGGCTTTTTCTTTCAGTACATTCAGATAAGCCAGCATTTCCTGCTGCGCCAACGCGTCCGAGACTTGTTGCTGTTCAGCTTGGCGGCGGGCCGTATCGGGTGCTGCCGGTTGCATGACTTTGCTGATACGGAACACGCTGTAGCCCTGCCCCGGCAATGCCATGCCGACGAACGCCGGCAGTTTGGCGGTATCGGCTTTCATCAAGGCGGTCAGCAGATCGGCGCCGATATCCTGGCTCTTCACACGCGAAATTGTTTTCTCGTCGGCAAAGCCGGTGCTATCGTCTTTTTGCTTCAACGCAGCCAGTTTGGCTTCGCCGGCCTGTTGCGCCAGCTTGGCTTCCTGTTCATGGGTAACACGCTCCCGCACGGCCGTCTGGACTTCTTCAAATGGCTTGGTCGATTGCGGCTTGTAATCCACTATGCGGCCGGCAACCAATACGTTCGGCGCAACTTCGATCGCCTCGGTATTGTGTTTGTTCTTGATGACATCATCGGTGAACAAGGCTGTCAGGAATTTCGCATTGTTGTACGGCACGGTAGCCGCCAGCGCCGGATTCGGCGTACGCGTGACGTTCGATGCAGTCTGCACTTTCAACTTCAGCTTGTCGGCGGTCGGCTGCAGGCTATCGCCCTGTTCATACACCGTGTTGTTGAATGTATCGGCCAATTCCGAAAATTTCTTCGACATCATTTGCGTCTTGATCGTATCCGCGATTTCCGATTTGACTTGATCCAGCGTCTTGGTGGAAGCCGGTTTGATGCCTGTCAGTTGAATAATGTGATAACCGAAGTCCGAGAGCACCGGCTGGCTGATCTGCCCCTGTTTCAACTGGAACGTCGCATCTTCGAAAGGCTTGAGCATCATGCCAGGGCTGAAATAGCCGAGATCGCCACCATGTTCGGCGGAGCCGGGATCGTCCGAATTAGCCTTCGCCAGTTTGGCGAAATCGGCAGGATTGGCGCTTACTTGCGCATACAGCTTATCCGCCTTGGCCTTGGCCGCAGCCTTATCGGCAGCGCTTGCGCCTTTCTTCAAGGCGATCAGGATGTGGCTGGCGCGACGCTCTTCAGGCGTGCCGTACTGCTTTTGGTTTTGCTCGTAATACGATTTGACATCCGCGTCGCTGACACTGATCTGCGCGCCTGCGGCGGCATTATCGAGCACCAGATATTCAACCTTCGCCTGTTCCGGCACCTGGAACTGCGTGCTGTTTTTATTCTTGTCGTAATACGCCCGGACATCGGCATCGGTCACCTTGACCTGTGCCGCATAGGCACTTTCCTTAAAGGTCATTTGCTGCACCACGCGTTCCTGATCGTTCAGATCCGACAGGCGGGCCGCGACGGTTTTAGGGGCGAATGCGGTGGCCTGCACGGCGCCGTTCAATTGTTGCAGGCCCAGATCCTGGATCAGGCGCGCTTCATACAAGGCCGGCGTCATGCCTTGTGCGCCGAGCAGCATCTTGTATTGGTCGTTATCGAAGCTGCCATCCGGCTTGATCAGGCCCGGAATCTCGGCCAGCCTTTGCGCCAGCGAACGATCGGAAACCTGCAATTTGTCACGCGCGACTTCGGCCAGCATGGCACGCTGCGCAATCAAATTATCCAGCGATGCACGGCGCATCTCCGGCGTGTCCAGCAAGCTGGTATCGACCTTGTCGCCGAACATCTGACGCATTCTGTCCATTTGCTGTCTTTGCGCGGCATCCCAATCCTGCTGCGAAATATTCTCACCGGCGACCTTGGCGACGGTATCGTCGCCGCCTGTCATGCGGGTATAGCTTTCCAATCCGAAAAACGCGAACGACGGAAAAATGAGAAGCAACAGCAGCAACTGCATCAAACGCTGATGATTACGAATAAAATCAAACATGGTCAACCGATCCCGGACAAATAACAAAAAAACGACTGAAAATACGCGAAAACCGTAAAACCGCACTATGTATGCACACCATGCAAGCTGCCGGCTTATAAAAAAAGAAAGGCGAACTTTCGTTCGCCTCGACTTCAATTCCTGACGGCGCTGGCGGCAGTGTCGCCGACTACAGACGTGCGCGCCCGATTATACACAGTGATTTATGGGCTGTCACCACGGCGGGGCTGGACTTCAATAGTCATATTTCAACTCGGCAAAAATAGTCCTTTCCGGGAAGGGATGGAACAAAAAGTATTTGCGGTTACCGATATTGTCGATGCCGCCGGCCGCCGTCCAGTGCCGATCGAATTTGTATTGTATGCGGGCATCGGCGACAAAATAACCGTCGAATCCCTGATAAGTCGACGTATTCACATCGGTATTATCGACGGTTGAATAAAGACGGCTGCTGTAACGGCCCGCCAGCGTGTATGCCCAATGGTCGTCCGGCTGATAACTGGCCACCGCCGTAGCGCGGAATTTGGGAACGTAGGGTACCTGCTTGCCAACCGAGATCGCGCCGGGCGCCACTGGCACATAGCTGCTGTTACCCGTAATTACCGCATTGACATAAGTCAGGCTGCCGGTTAAATCCAGCCCATTGATCAGAACGTTATTGCGCGTCGCCACCACTTCAATGCCACGCTGCCTGGTGCTGTCGACGTTTTGCGTAAAGGTGCTCGCTATTCCGTTCGGCAGTGTCGACGATTGTGAAATCAGCGCATCCCTGACATGCTCTTCAAACACCGAAGCGCGCAGCCTGCTATTTTCCGTCACGCGTTCAAGCGCCAGTTCCGCCGACAATACCCGTTCCGGCCTAAGGAAAGGATTGGCCTGTACGAACGTGCTGCCGACCGCAATATTTTGATATAACTCGCCGACCGTCGGGAAGCGCAGCGCTTTACCGAACGAACCGGTCGCGCTCCACAAATCATTGGCCTGCCAGGCGACCGACAGTTTTGGCGAAAATCCGGACGACGTCACGCCCGGCTGCGCCGTTGCAAAACCAAGGCCGCTCGATGCCGATGTCGAATAATTGAAGCCGTCAAATGCGCGCCATGATTCGTAGCGGCCGCCGATCGTGGCGACCACCGACGGCGACAACCGCCATGCATCCTGCGCCCATAGCGCGGAGGTCGTGGTCTTGCCCAGCGAATTGCTGAATAAAGCGCCGTTGCCGCCGGAGACCCAGTCGCTGGTGTTATAGGTTGGATTGACCAGTTTGTATTGATCGTAATGCGCGCCGAAACTGACAATATTTTTTGCTGCATTCCCGCCGTCGCGCCAAGTGCCTTTCAAGTCCAATGTGCTCCAGCCGGTGCCGGATGCATCCGCAATGGTGCCCGGCCCGGAATTGAGCGCGGCAGGATAAGGACCGTTCGAGGTGCGGGTCAAATCCTCCTGGTAATAGAAGTTAGTGGCGATGGCTTCCCAATCCCAGGGCCCCTGGTTTTTGGCGTGCAAGGAAAGACTTTGCATCAAATGCTGTTGCTGCACAGTATTGCTGGAGAAGCCGGATATCGCATTGGCGGCATAAGCATTGCCATTGATATTCGCGGCAGTCCCGCCGTAATAAGCCGCGCCGGCAGCGTCGGTCAAATAAGTCTCGGCATGCGCTTTGGCATCGTTCTGCCAGATGCCGATGGTGTACGCCGCGGTGATCGACGGACTGAAATCGTAAGCCAATTTCAACCGCGCAGTATCCTGCACGGTATGCGTGATGTTGCCGGCGCCGACCACCAGAATGTTGCCGCCGGTTCTGTTGGTCTCGTTAATCGCCCCGCCGATGGTTTGGCCGCCGCCGGCCGCTGCCGTCGATCGGGTAGCCGTAATAAACGTCAACGGCTGGCTGGAACTATCGAGATGATTGGCGCTAAGGCGCCAGGAAAAATCGCCTGACCGATCGCCGAGATGCACACTGACTTGCGCCGCAGGATCCGTGGAGCTGGTGCCGTAGACCGAAGAATTTTGTGTCGCGGCGCTGACTTTGACGCCGGCTTCGAATTTTTTTGGCATGCTGGTCGTAATGGCGGTGACGGCACCGTAGGAATTTCCCGGATACATTGCCGAAAATGGGCCGTACATCACGTCGATCCGCTCGATTTCCTCCGGCGATACCATGAACCACTGCGGCGAACCGTTGCCGTTATTATTGTTGATCAACGCCGATAACAAGATGCCATCGGCATACAGCAGGGCACGCGCGCCGGCGTTAATGCCGGTGGTGCGGCTTGACATCGGCGCTTGCGTATCGCCGATAAAGCGCTGGCGCACTAAAACGCTGGGCGTATATTTCAGCACATCCTGCACGTTCATCACGTTGATATTTTTGGCCGCCTGTTCGGCAGTGACACTTTCAGTGGTGACCGGCAACTGGTTTTTCTCAGCCACCGAACGGCTTGCTTCCACCGTGATCTCCGGCAGATCGTTTTCAGTGCTTTGGGCAAAAGCGGATACGGGTGCAGAAGCCGCAAAACAGGTCAGGACAGCGGCGGCTGCCGGGCGCAACGCGCCGACGCCGGCCACTATTTTTTTCGATATTCTTTGCATGACTTTCTTTCATCATTTCTCTGAATTTATTTTTGAATTTTCGCTTTGAATTTTCGCTTTGAGGTTGCGCTTTGCATTCAATCAAAATGCAATGTCGATATCCTGTTCCAGCGCCGTGCTGTCGAAATCCGAAATCAATACGTCGACGCGCACATGCCAGTGTCCGGCGGCAGGCAGCGCGAACGGTTCAACCACCCAGCTACCGGTATCCGCGCCGCGATGGGCGTCTTTCTGCAAGGGTTCGATGCCGAGCGCAGGATTGGAAAATTGCAGCGATACTTCTTTCGCATCGAGCGGACCGAAGTCGCCGGTCTGCACAAATAAACCGGCGCGTATGCCGTGATCTTTTTGCGCCGTCAACGTTAAATCCACCATGGCCTGTTGTCCGTGCATATGAACGTTGAGCGGCACCGGATGCGCTGCCGCCAGTGCGCGTGGCGGCGGGGTAAAGCGCCAGGTTGCGACCAGCGCCAGCACCAGCAACACCAGCCCCAATTCCACGCCGATCAGACGTCGCATACTGCGGCGCGCCTGCAAATCGCCTTGTTCGGCGCGTTCCGTCAATGCGTATCGGTTGAACGCCGCTATCGCCAGCAGCAATGACACTACAATCAATTTGGCGCTCAGAATGCGTCCGTAGTTGGTGCTCCAAAAGGCGTGAATACTGTCGACTTGCAACAGCACCAGCGTGCCGCCGCTGAGCACCAGCAAAAACATGACCCATGGAATCAGACGTGAAAAACGCAATAAGGCCGCCGTTGCCGGCGCAGCTTCGGCCGCGCCCGCATGCTTGTCATCTCCATCATCCCGCAGCAAAAAAAACAACGGCAACAGCGACCCGGCCCAGGCCGCAATCATCATGACGTGAATGAACACCGCAGGACGCGCCAGCCACTGCGGCGGCGCCGAACTGGCATGGCCGCTGGCCGCCAGCGCCGCGCCCAACAGCAATACTGCTGCAATTGCAAAAATCCGGCGCCAACCTCGCGTGGCCATGCGCGCCACGCAAGCCGCTATCAGCGCCGCCGCTATCAGCCACGCCGTCAGGCCGTATGCGGTACCCAGGCTGGTCTGCCACGGCTGCCACGTCCGCAGCGCGCCCCAAGGCAGCGCCAATGCATCCAGCCCTTGCAGACCGACGGCAAGCAGCAACAGCACCAATCCGGCCACAACAACGATGATTGTCCAGCGCACAGGCGGCGCCGCGGCGCTTGATACGAACGCCCAAAACAATGCTGCGCCGACGCCGATGAACAGCGCCAGATACAGGCCCAGGCGCGTCAACCAGATTGCCGCCGTTTGGGAATCTGCCTGAAAACCGGACGCGGCCGGCGATAGCGCGGCAGCCGCTGCAGCCTCGTTGCCATTGGAACGCACTCCGACCGAATAGGTTACAGAACCGCCGACCGGATGACCGTCTGCCGACACCACGCGCCAACTCACCAGATACGTGCCCGATGCAGACAGATTCGGCAGACTGAGCTTCAGACCGTCAGGCACCGTGACATTTTGCGTAAGTGGCCGGATCGACCCATCGGGCAGCAACAGCTTGAATACCAACGGCGCCACCGGTTCGTTGAAACGCAGCGTGACGTCGGCCGGCGCAGTACGCAGCATCGCGCCGTCCGACGGCTGGGTTTCGATCAGCGACGCATGCGCAAAAGCGCCGGTCGTCATCATTTGCAGCGCCGCAAATAGCAATAAAGCAAGCGCGCAGCGTATGCCGGCCAGCTTCGCCACCCGGCGAACCATACTTGAAATAATCATTTTTTGTTCCGTGCGGGAGCACGGCTCCGGCATCAGGATTTAGGAACCAGCGTCACATGCGGCGCCGGCATGGAAGACGGTTCTTTCAGATCGATCCAGCGATCCGTCCCCTTCTCGCACTCTTGCACTACCGGGAAATATACCTTGGCGCCGACCGGCAAGTCAGGTGTCAGATAAGCCTGCAAAACGAAATCGTCGAAATAGGCATCGGGCAGTTTCCCGGTCCATGAAACTTCGCGCACGCCGGAGGCGATTTGCGCCCCGTGCAATGTGTAAGTCTTGGGATAAGCGCCTTCGACGATGTCGATTTTCCAACCGGCTTTGGGCTGCGGTTTGACGGCGATGACGCCTTCCGGGATACGCACGCGGATCTTCAGCGTGGCAGAGCCTTTGCAGCCATGCGGAACGTTGAAGTCGGCCTTGTAGTAACTACCTGCGGAAGCTTGCGGATTGGCCAGCGTGATGTGGGCAAAGGCGGACGCGGAAAGCGTCAGGGCCGCGGCAGATGCCAGCGCCCGAATGGGGAATGAAAACATGAAGATCACCTCGATGAAGAGACTGCTCGGAAAAACGGCCGGCCGCAATAGTGACAAATTGACGAATTGGCGGGCAGGCCGGCGACAGTTCAAGCGAGGTGCAGAGGTGGCGCGCGGGAGCCGAGTGGAGGGCCTTGCGCGGGCACGGCCCGCCGTGGTGCAGGAGGCAACGCATACTGGATAATCGCAAACAGCAGCGGCGAGCCGACCGCTGCCAGCGCCAATGCAGGCATGGCCGGCAGCGAGCTCAGGACACCGAAAGGACAGTCTGATGTTTGCGATTGATGCTGTGCCGGACCATCGGTCGACGAACCCGGCGCGCCATGGCGATGGGTATCGACCGTAATGGTTTTCAGATCGCCGGCGCTGGTACAAAACGTCATTTCCAGACGGCCGTCGCGCAATGCACCGGCGTCCGGCATGAAGCCGGCAGGCACCAATGCGCGCAACGACAACGCGAACAGCATCACGCATAGCGTGAAGTGTCGAATTCCGAAGGGGCGTCTGGCGTGGCTTAACATTGCAAAATTGTAACAGTTTATGAGTCGTTCGTGATCAGTGCGTTTGGGCTACTTGCTTTGTGGTTATTTCGATTGAGACTGTCGTAATTGCTCGAAAAAACAAACCGCCGCCGCCGCCGCGACATTCAGCGATTCCATCGCGCCCAGATGCGGAATCACGATCTGCGTCGTGGCGCAATCCAGTAAATCCTGTGCGACGCCCTGCCCTTCATGCCCGAACAGCCAAGCCACCGGCCGCCGCAGGTCGGCTTCGAACAAGCTGGTCTGTGCGTATGAACTGGTCGCCAGCAACGGCAGCTCGGCATGCTGCGCATAGGCCGGCAAATCCACATTCTCGAAAATTTCCAGTAAAAAATGCGCGCCCATGCCGGCGCGCAATACCTTGGGCGACCAGGCCGACGCAGTCCCGGCGGAACAGAAGATTTGCCGAATGCCGGCCGCTGCTGCGCTGCGCAGAATCGAACCCAGATTACCGGGGTCTTGCAGATTGTCCAGCAACACCGCCGATTGCGTCAGTTTCGGCGGCAAGGCCGGCTGCGGCACGGCAATCGAAAATAATAAGCCGACGCCATGCTCGACCTGACTCAGCCCCGCATACAGCGCATCCGGCAACAAGATACAGGTGGCGCCGGCGGCATTGCACTGCGCCACAATCGCGGCGACCTCCGGATTGGCGCGCCCGCTTTCGGAGGCGATGCATAACTGCGGCTGGCCTATCGTTTGCAGATAACTCTGCGCCAGATGCACGCCATCGAGCAGGCTCAGCCCGGCTTTGCGCCGCGCCGCGCTGCTGCCGGCCAATTGCTTCAATTGCTTGTAGAGCGGATTGTCGCGCGAGCTGATGGACTTCAAATTCGAATACATGCTCACACTGCGTCCACGCGATCCAGCAAGGCGCGCACCGGCGCATACGATTTGCGATGCACCGGCGATACGCCATGCAATTGCAGGCGCTCCATATGCAACGCTGTCGGATAACCCTTGTGTTGATCGAATCCGTAATGCGGGTAGATCAGATGGAGATCGCATAAGGCTGCATCGCGCGCGGTCTTGGCAAGGATCGAGGCCGCTGAAATCGAAGCGACTTTATCGTCGCCGCCGATAATGGCTTCGGAGCGAATTTTCATCACCGGACAACGGTTGCCGTCTATCAGGGCCAGCGTCGGCAGCACCGACAGCATTTCGACGGCGCGCCGCATCGCCAGCATGCTGGCCTGCAAAATATTGATGGTATCGATTTCCTGTTCGGAGCATTGCGCGATGGCCCAAGCCACTGCGTGCGCCTTGATTTCAACCGCCAATTGTTCGCGCGTGGCGGCGGTCAGTTTTTTCGAATCGCGCAGACCGGCGATCGGCCGCTGCACATCCAGGATAACGGCAGCGGCAAATACCGGCCCTGCCAGCGGTCCGCGGCCGGCCTCGTCGACGCCGCAAATAGTTTCGCCGGCATAATCGAAGAGGGATAAGGTCAGTTCCTTGCGCTTCATTTGCGTTCCTTCGCTTACGCTTCCACTAGCGTTTCGGCCGTCGCGCCAGCACTTGGCACACCGCTTGCGCGCTTTCGTTCGCGGTATCGCGCAGCAGACTGTGATGTATGTCGGTAAAGCGCTGCCGTAATGTCGCCAGGCGCATCGGATCGTCCATTTGCAGCCAAAGCGCATCGGCCAATGCCTGTGGTGTCACGGCGTCCTGCAGCAACTCCGGCACCAGGAATTCACGCGCCAGGATGTTCGGCAAACCGATCCACGGCTGATAACTCATGTGGCGCAGTATATGCCACGTCGCGGGCAACATTTTATAACCGATGACCATCGGTTTCTTGAACAGCGCCACTTCCAGCGATGCGGTGCCCGACGCCACCAGCACGCCATCTGCGGCCGCCAGCGCCACGTGCGACTGGCCATCCAGTATTTGCAAGGGCACATCGCCCAAGCCGGCTTCGGCCAGCAGGGATTCGAAAAATTGACGCTGCCGCGCGCCGGCCATCGGCACCAGCAATTGCAAATGCGGATCGCGTTGCAGCAACAGCTTGGCTGCATTGATGAAACTGACGCTATTGTATTTAAGTTCGGACATGCGGCTGCCGGGCAGAATGGCCACGACGCCGGCATCTGCCGCCAGTCCGAGCGTCGTACGCGCTGCTGCAGCGTCAGGTTCCATCGGGATGATTTCGGCCAGTGGATGTCCGACGTACGTTACCGGTATGCCGGCGTTGCGATACAAGGCTTCTTCGAATGGAAAAACCACCAGCATATGCGATGCAGCGCGGGCGATTTTTTTAATGCGGCCGCCGCGCCAGGCCCAGATCGACGGGCTGATGAAATGCATGGTCGGAATGCCGGCGCTTTTCAGTTCGGTTTCCAGCCCCAGATTGAAATCCGGCGCATCGACGCCGATGAACAGATCCGGCCGCTGATCGAGCAGTTGATCGCGCAACGCAATTTGGATACCCTTGATTTCGCGATAGTGGCGCAGCACTTCAAACAGACCGTTGACCGATAATTTTTCCATCGGCCAATCGCTGACGAAGCCGTATTGCATCATCTTTTCGCCGCCGATACCGTGCAGATAAGCATCCGGCAAACGCGGCCGCAAGCCGGACAACAGACGGCTCGCCAGCAAATCGCCGGAGCTTTCGCCGGCGACCATGGCGATCGACACTTTATCGGATGATGCCACGGGGCGATGCCTCGATGAATTCACGCAGCAAACGCAAATGCGAGGCGGCTTCGGGCGTGTTCTTTTCTTCGGCCAGCAAGGCAGCCTTGGCTTCTTCCAGCGGCAATCCGGAACGGTAAATCAGTTTGTAGCCGCGTTTGATCGCCTGGATTTGCGCAACATTGAAACCGCGCCGGCGCAGGCCTTCGCTATTGATGCCGGCCGGCACGGCGCGGTTGCCCGCGGCCGTGACGAAAGGCGGTATGTCCTGGCTGACGGCGGCGGTAAACGCGGTCATCGCATGCGCACCGATGTGGCAGAACTGATGCACTGTCGTAAAGCCGCCAAGGAATACCCAATCGCCCAGATGCACGTGTCCGGCCAATGTCGCGTTGTTGGCCAGGATGAGGTGATCGCCGAGCTGGCAATCGTGCGCGACGTGGACGTACGCCATGATCAGGTTATCGCTGCCGATACGGGTCACGCCGGTATCCTGGGCGGTGCCCAGATTGAGCGTGACGAATTCGCGTATGGTATTGCGATCGCCGATTTCCAGCCCGGTTTCTTCGCCTGCGTATTTCTTGTCCTGCGGCGCCGCGCCTATGGAGCTGAATTGATAAAACGTGTTATCGCGGCCGATCGTGGTGCGGCCTTGAATGACGACGTGCGGACCGATTCTAGTACCGGCGCCGATGCTGACGTTGGCGCCGATGACGGCATACGGCCCGACTTCGACTGTCGGGTCCAGACGCGCTCCTGCCTCAATAATTGCGCTCGGATGAACGTTTCCCATGGGTTCAGGCCGTTTTACTGGCATCGTCGGCATTGCGCATCGTGCACATCAGATCGGCTTCGACCGCCAATTGGCCGTCGACAGTTGCCGTAGCCCGATATTTCCAGATGCCGCGTGCGCAACGCGTGATTTCAACGTCCATTTTCAGCTGGTCGCCCGGCTCGACAGGCCGCTTGAAACGGGCGTTGTCGATGCCGATGAAATACACCACCGTGCTGGCGTCCGGCTTTCTGCCTTCGGTCAGAAACGACAGCAACGCCGCGGTTTGCGCCAGCGCTTCGATCATCAGCACGCCAGGCATCACCGGCTTGTGCGGAAAATGACCGTTGAAGAATTCTTCATTGGCAGTCACGTTTTTGATCGCGGTAATTGTCTTGCCGCTATCCCAGTCCAGCACACGGTCGACCAAAAGCATCGGGTAGCGGTGCGGCAGGTATTCTTTGATTTGATTGATGTCGAGACTATTCATGATCTTTTTCTGTAAGCGATTTAATCAATTTTTCCATGGCGCGCATTTTCTCACGCATCGTGGGTAAATTACGCAGCAAAGCAGCAGATTTTTCCCAATCGCCGTGTTTGGTTATCGGATAAAAGCCGGTGTACTGCCCAGGTTCCGAAATTGAACGCATGGCAAGCGTGCCTGCCGACACGTGAACCCGGTCGGCGATGGTGATGTGGCCATGGATCATGGCCGCGCCGCCGATCGAGCAATACTTGCCGATGATGGCGCTGCCGGCGATGCCGGCACAGGCGGCAATCGCGGTATGGTCGCCGATCTGGCAGTTGTGCGCGATCTGGATCTGGTTATCGAGTTTGACGCCGTTGCCGATAATGGTATCGGCCAATGCGCCACGATCGATTGTTGTATTGGCGCCAATTTCAACGTCATCGCCGATCACGACACGGCCGACTTGCGGAATTTTGACCCAGACACCGCTTTCGTTGGCAAAACCGAAGCCGTCCGCGCCGATCACGACGCCCGGATGCAGGATGCCGCGCTGGCCGATCTCGCAGCCATGCTGCACCGTTACCCTGGCGTATAGATGCGTTTGCGCACCGATCGCCGCACCACGTCCGATGAAACAGCCGGCATCGATCTGCGCACCATCGCCGATTGAGGCGCCCGCTTCGATCACCACATGCGCACCGATGGCAGCGCTTGCTGCGATGCGGGCGGTGGCGTCTACAACGGCGCTGGGATGCACGCCGGGTGCAAGCGGCGGCGTCGCCAATGCGGCAAACCATTGCGCAACGTGGGCAAAATAAGCATAGGGATTGGCGGTCACGATGCGCGCGCCGCCATAGGCGGAGCCCAGCGCTGCATGGTCCTGGGGCGACAGGATCAGCGCGGCGGCCTGTGTGCGTTCGGCCTGGCTGCGGAATTTGGCATTGGATAAAAACGTGATGTGGGAGGCGGTCGCCGCGTCCAGCGGGGCGATACCGGCGACGGCAAGCGTTGCATCGCCGATCAACTCACCGCCAAGTCGTTCGACCATTTCTGTCAGCCGAATACTCATAGGGGCCTTAAAGGTCGGTTGGTGTTGTAACAGATGCCGTCACCGAGGCCGTCACCACATGCAATCAGGGCGCTGCATGCAATCAGGGCGCTGCATGCAAATGCAAAGCGCCCTGTTGACGGACTGCCGGCTAAAGAGGCAAGAATATTATTTGCCGCTATTTAATGCCTTGATCACTTTATCCGTAATGTCGATACGTGGACTGACATATACGGCGTCCTGAAAAACGATGTCATATTTTTCAGATTCGGCGATCTGGCGAATCACTTTGTTCGAACGATCCAGCACGGCAGCCAATTCTTCATTGCGCCGCTGATTCAGATCTTCGCGAAATTCGCGCTGTTTGCGTTGGAATTCCTTGTCGAGATCGGCCAATGCGCGTTGACGCTTGATACGATCCGCTTCCGACAATACTGCGCTATCTTTGTCCAGTTTCTCCGACACCGATTTCAGGCGCGCGCCCATGTCTTCAATTTCCTTGTTGCGCTGAGAAAATTCCTGCTCGATCTTTGCGCTGGCCGTTTTGGCCGGTGTCGCTTCCTTGAAAATCCGGTCAGTATTGACAAAACCAATCTTGGAGGTTTCCTGCGCATAGGCACTTGCACCGGCCGCCAGACAAACTGCCAAAACGGCAATTTGTAACGACAGAATTGATTTGCTAAATAACTTCAAAATGTTTCTCCGCGATTCAAAATGACATTATGCCACTCTTCAGCAGGACGCCGTTAGAAGCCGGTGCCTAACTGAAATTGGAATGACTGTACTCTATCGGTAGGTGACGCATTCAACGCTTTACCGTAGCTCAACTTGATCGGGCCGATCGGGGAAATCCAGCTAATGCCTATACCGGTGGAATAGCGCAATTCGCTGAACATTTTTTCCGATGGCGCATAAACCTGGCCGGCGTCGAAGAATGTGAACCAGCGCAAGGTACGATCCTGGCCCGATCCCGGGAACGGCATTTGCAATTCGGCACTAGCCAGAACCCGCTTGGAGCCGCCTTGGGAATCGCCGTACTGATCGCGTACCTGACCCAGGCCGTTACCGTCGTAACCGCGCACGGTACCGATACCACCTGCGTAATAATTCTTGAATACAGGGTAAGGCACGCCGCCGAGACCGGCGCCGTAATCGAATTCGGCGTTGGTCGCCAGCGTCACTGCATTGCGGAACAAAGGCTGGTAATACTGATGCTGATATCCGGCACGATAGTACTTCAGCGAGCCGACTGTGGAAATTTCAAAGTTGGCCTTCTGGAAGCGCCCGGAAGTCGGCACCAGTGCGCTGTCGCGGCTATCCCGCTGCCATGCAGCCGTCAACGGGAAACTATTGGTTTTAGCCGTACCGAAACCGCTAGGATCACCGAAATCCTTCACGTATGTTTGATATAGCGTCGGGCTTGCAGCGTCGCCATCTTGCGTATCGACGATTGTATTCTCGAAGCCTACACCGAAGTAAATGGTATCCAGCTCAGAAAACGGCACGCCGAAGTTGACGTTGGCGCCCGTGGTTTTCACCACGTATTGACCGATATTATCGACCGGCGGACGTATCGTGCGCAGATAGACCTGATAGCTCCGGCTGACGCCGTCATCGGTAAAGTATGGATTGGTTTGTGTAACGGCGATGGTGCGATAGGTCTTGCTGGTGTTGACATCAACCCCGATCGTATTGCCGCTGCCGAACGCATTGGCCTGCTGGATCGAACCGGTCAGGCTGACTTTGTCGGTTTGCGAGAAGCCGGCGCCGACCATGATGTTGCCGGTCGGTTTTTCCGTCACAGCCATGTTGACATCGACCTGATCGGTGCTGCCCGGCACTTCAGGCGTTTCAACATTGACATCCTTGAAATAGCCGAGGCGGTCGACGCGATCGCGCGACAGTTTGATCTTTTCGCCGTCATACCAGGAATTTTCGAATTGGCGCATTTCGCGGCGCACCACTTCATCGCGGGTTTTGGTATTGCCGGTAATGTTGATCTGATTCACATACACGCGCTTGCCCGGATCGACCAGAATGTCGAGTGCGACCTGTTTCTTTTCGCGATCCAGCGTCGGCGAAGCATTGACGTTGGTAAATGCGTAACCGAAATTACCCATGCGATCGGAAATCTTCTTGGTCGTGGCATTCAGCTTGGCGCCCGAATAGACGTCGCCCTTTTTGACTTGAAGCAGCGACGTCATGTCTTTTTCCATGCCGAACATTTCGCCTTCCAGCTTGACGTCAGATATCGTGTATTTGTCGCCCTCGCTGATATTGACGGTGACGTAAATGTCTTTCTTGTCCGGTGAAATCGATACCTGTGTCGAATTGACCTGCATTTCAATGTAACCGCGATCGAGATAAAACGCGCGCAACGCATCGATATCTGTCGCCAGTTTCGCCTTCGAATATTGATCGTTTTTGGTGTACCAGGTGAACCAGCCTGGCGTGGTCAGCTTCATTTGTTCGGTCAGCGAACTGTCTGAAAAATCCTTGTTGCCGACGATGTTGATTTTCTTGATGCGGGCGGCTTCGCCCTCTTCCACGGCGAACGTCACGTTGACCCGGTTACGCTCGACCGGCGTCACGGTGGTGGTGATTTTGGCTGCGTACAAACCGCGCGATAAGTATTGGCGTTTCAATTCCTGCTCGGCCCGATCGACTGCCGAACGGTCGTAAATGCGGGATTCGCCGACGCCGATTTCCTTCAATGCCTTGGTCAGCGTATCTTTGTCGAATTCCTTGATGCCGGTGAAGTCGACACTGCCAATTGCCGGCCGCTCTTCCACCAACACCACCAGTACTTTGCCCTCGACATCGACCCGCACGTCCTTGAAAAAGCCCGTGGCGTACAAAGCCTTGATCGCCTCGCTACCCTTTTCATCTGTAAAAGTATCGCCGACCTTGACCGGCAGATAGCTGAACACGGTGCCTGCTTCAGTCCGCTGGATGCCTTCGATGCGGATATCCTGCACCGTGAATGGCTCGACTGCGAGCGCGCGTCCTGAACAAATCGCAAGGACGGCGGCGGCAAGCAGGCTACGGGAGAAAGTCGGGAGGGTAAAACGAGAGGAATGTAATTTCATTAGTATGATCTATGTTTATCCGATTACAGGTGAGCGCCCCGCCAGTTTCTGCAGGCGCTGCCATCAACCAACTTTTTAAAACATGAGACGAACGATGTCGTTGAAAGCGGCTACCAACATCAATGTCATCAAAACACCCAGGCCTGCGCGTTGCGCTATAGCGCTGAAGCGCTCGGATACGGGCCGGCCAGTCAAAATCTCCACCGAATAATACAGCAAATGCCCACCATCCAACACCGGAATGGGTAGCAAATTCATAACACCCAGGCTGATGCTGATCAGCGCCATGAAACTCAAATAGCTGATCAGTCCGAGGCGCGCCGTCTGGCCTGCGTAATCGGCGATCGTGATCGGACCGGTGATGTTCTTCCAAGACGCTTCGCCAATCAGCATTCTGCCCAGCATTTTGAGCGTCAGAAGGCTGGTATCCCAGGTGCGATGCGTTGCTTTTGCCAGCGCCGTAGGCAAATCGTTGCTGACGATCATCATTTCCGGCGCCATCGGCACCTCGACCTGAATCCGCCCTATCGCATCCGCGCCGTTGTTGGTTTCGACGCTGTCAGGCGTGACTTCCAGCGTAAAGTGCTGCCGCCCGCGCAGGCCTTCGACTTGCAGCGGCTTGCCGGGCGATGCGCGCACCAGCCGCACAAACGCCAGCCCGTCGCCGACGGCAACGTGATTCACGCTCAAAATCAGATCGCCGCTGCGCAAGCCGGCCCTCATCGCCGGGCCGCCCGCCACGACCTGCCCCAGAACGGCCGGCGGACGCGCCAGATCGATACCCAGGGTGCGCAGGAAATCGCCTTCCATGTCCTGTTGCGACAGGCTGCTCAGCGGCAGATTGATCGTATCCAGTAATTTTGTACCCGGGATAGCAGTATCGGGCGAAGATACGTCGATGCGGGCGGTTTTCTTGTCCAATGCGAGCTGCAGCAGCCGCCAACGGACATCCGACCAGCCTGCAACCGGTTTGCCGTCGATCGCGGTAATCAGTTGATTGGCGCGGACACCGGCCTGATACGCCACCGATCCGACAGGCGCAGCATGCAGCTTCGGCACCGGTTCCGGCATACCGTGCAAATACAGTCCGGCAAACAGCAGGATCGCCAACACGAAATTGGCAGCCGGACCTGCGGCGACAATGGCAATCCTGCGCCATACCGATTGCTGCGTAAATTCACGTTTGCGCTCTTCCGGGGATAAATCCGTCAAATCCTGCTCGCGTGCGTCCAGCATCTTGACGTAACCGCCCAGCGGCAAAATCGATAGCGCCCATTCGGTCTGATCCTTGCCGAACCGGCGCGAAAAAATCACACGTCCCATGCCGACCGAAAAACGCAAGACTTTGACACCGCACCAGCGCGCTACCCAGAAATGGCCCAGCTCGTGCACGATCACCAAGGTGCCCAGAGCGACGATAAATGCCAGTAAAGTGTGAATCAGGTTCATCGTTACAAATATTCGGTGGCGACCGCGCGCGCCTGACGGTCTTGTTCTAACAAGGTATCCATATCGCTTACGGCTACCGGGGGCAGCCGGTTCATCACTTTTTCGATCACTTGATCAATCATGCGAAATCCGATTTCACCATTCAGGAAAGCCTGAACGGCTACTTCATTGGCGGCATTCAGGATAGCCGGCGAACTGCCGCCCGCCAGCAATGCATCATACGCCAGTCGCAGGCAAGGGAAACGTTCGAAGTCGGGCCTGATGAAGGAAAGCTGTCCCATTTGCGTCAGGTCGAGCTGGGCGACCCCGGATGCAATCCGTTCGGGATAGGCCAGCGCATGGGCGATCGGGGTACGCATATCCGGGTTGCCGAGCTGTGCCAGCACCGATCCATCGACATAGGAAACCATCGAATGGATCACGCTTTGCGGATGAATCAATACCTCGATCCGATCGGCCGGCGCGCCGAACAGCCAATGCGCTTCGATAACCTCCAGGCCTTTGTTCATCATGGTCGCGGAATCGACCGATATCTTGCGGCCCATGACCCATTTAGGATGCGCCACCGCCTGCTCGGGCGTGACTTGATCCAAGGTATCGACGGCGCGCAGCAAAAACGGTCCGCCCGACGCGGTCAATACAATCTTGGCAATTCCCTGTTGATCGAGAGCGCGCTGAAAATCATGCGGCAGGCACTGGAATATTGCGTTGTGTTCGCTGTCGATAGGCAACAGGCAGGCGCCATTCGCGGCAACTGCATCCATCAGCAGACGGCCCGACATCACCAGCGCTTCCTTGTTGGCCAGCAGAATTTTCTTGCCGGCATGCGCCGCCGCCAGCGTGGACGCCAATCCGGCGGCCCCGACAATCGCCGCCATGACGACATCGCATTGCACAGCCGACGCAACCTCGCACAAAGCGGCCTCGCCATAAGCCACCTCTGTGCTTAGCCCAAGTGCGCGCAGTCCCTGCTCCAATCGCTGTGCCGCTTCGGCATGCGCCACCACGGCGACTCTTGGGCGGAATTGCTTGCATTGCGCCAGTAGCGCGTCGACGCTGGTGTGCGCGGTCAACGCATGGACTTCAAAGCGATCGGGATGCCGCGCCAGTACATCCAGCGTTGAAACACCGATCGAACCGGTCGAACCGAGAATGGTAATGGCTTGCATAAGTTACAACCAGAGTTCAAGTAAGGCTGCCAGCGGCAGCACGGGAATCAGCGCATCGATGCGGTCGAGTACCCCGCCGTGGCCGGGTAACAAGCCGCTGCTGTCTTTAACTTCAGCGCGGCGCTTCAGCATGGATTCGAATAAATCGCCGACAACGCTGGCGACAACGAGTACCGTCATCACGGCGACCAGGCCGGGCCAGCCGAAGTGCTCTCGCAAAGCGGCAGGGAAAGTATCCGCCAGCGCCGGTACGATAGATGTCAGTGCGGCGCAAATCAGCACCAGCAGCCAGCCACCGATTGCTCCCTCCCAAGATTTCCCGGGAGAAATGCCCGGCGCCAGCTTATGCCGGCCGAACATCTTGCCGGAAAAATAAGCGCCGACATCAGCTACCCATACGACAGCCATGACCGACAGCAGATAAAGCGGAGAATGCTGAAATAAGGCGACGACGGCAATGAAGCAGCCGAAAATGGCGATGCTGTAGGTGGCATTGAGCAGCCGGTTGCCGGTATGGCGCAATGGCGGCAATCCCAGGCCGAGCGCGGGGGCAAAACGCACTGCCCATAGTGCAGCGCACAGCCAGAATAATTTTTGCACGCCGGGCAGGCCGTAGATAAAAACGATGAATGCATAGATCGCGGTCCATACCACCGTGGCAAACCAGGGCTTGCTGTTGCCGAACAGGCGAAAACTTTCCCACGAAGCTGCAGCAAAAAACACGACGGTAACCAATGCGAACGGCAGAAAAGCGTTCATGAATAAAACCGGTAGCAATATCGCCAACAAAATCAGCGCAGTCAGCACTCGCGTTTTCAGCATCAAGTCGCCTGCTGGATAAGTTGTTCGCTGGTGCGGCCGAAACGGCGTTCACGGGCACGATAGGATTCGATCGCCAGATCCAGCGCCGCGGAATTGAAGGCAGGCCAGTAGGTATCGGTGAAATACATTTCGGTATAGGCCAGTTGCCATAACAGAAAATTGGAAATGCGCTGTTCGCCGCCGGTACGGATAAACAGATCCGGCTCAGGTGCATACGCCATCGCCAGATGCGGCGCCAGATCGGCTTCCGCAAAAGTGCTGGCGTTGCTGCCGGCACGCTGTTGCACCATTTTCCCGACGGCTTGCATGATATCCCAGCGGCCACCGTAATTAGCGCAAATCGTCAGCGTCAAACGCGTGTTGCCGGCGGTCTGACGTTCTGCCTTGGCCACCATTTCCTGCAATTTCGTGTCGAACGCAGCCAGATCGCCAACGACCTTGAGCCGGATATTGTTGTTGTGCATCTTGTCGAGCTGGCCCTGCAAAGCCTTCATGAACAGCGTCATCAGCAACGATACTTCTTCGGCGGGACGACGCCAGTTCTCGGAGCTGAATGCAAATAATGTCAAATATTCGACGCCTCGTTCAGCGCAGGCTTCCACAATTTCCTGCACCATATCGACACCGCGCTTATGGCCGGCGAAACGCGGCAGCGGCAGCAGACGCTTGGTTGCCCAACGGCCATTGCCATCCATGATGATGGCAATGTGGCGCGGAACCGGC
>DASYCG010000147.1:0-17084 GCA_036500325.1 Herbaspirillum sp.
CGGCAGCGATACATTGCCGGCGTACGTCAGGACCTCTTCAGACCAGGCGTCGCCTTGCCTGCACAGCGCAAAATCCAGACCGCCGATACGGCGCACGCTGTTGGCGACATACGGCTGTTGTTCGGAGAAATCGCTCAAGTCGCGCAAATGAATGCTTAGCGCGCCATCCTCTTCCGGCCTTACCTCGACTTCGAAATTGGCGCCGCCCTCATCGCACGGAATGAAGATGGCGTTATCGGGAAAATCCGGCTGGCCGGCGTCATGATGAAATGCATCCGGCGAGCTGACGACAAACAGGGTTATCCCGGCATCCAGCGCAAATTCGCCGCCGCGCAACGCACCGTTGAGCAAGCGCAGAACGGCTGCGGGCACTGCTTTCGTTGCATCGTATTCCTGCGACATGCGTCATTCCTCTATAAATTATTCTTGCGGTCTTTATCTGTCGCGTCTAAAGCTGCTGCTGGCTTTGCCAGCATCCACCTGCTTACAGGCGACCCAATCCATTCAGTCGCTTAGGCTGATCCGGCTTCATCGGCGGCAACGTTGTCCCGAGTGCGGGAATCGCAGCGGCGCGTCCGGCTTGCCTGAGCGCTGCGTTGCGTTTCTCGATCGCTGCATTCTTTTTCGCCATCACACGCTGATAGCGTTCGGCCACTTTTTTGGCATACGCCATGCGCCGTTGATGCGCGCCGCTGTTTTCCGCGCCGCCGGCGTTATAAGCGCCGACCGCTTTCCATGAATAGCCATAGCGCCGCATGAAATCGGCCAGGATGCCCGCGCCGACTTTGAGCGACTGGCAACTGTTGGCGAGTAATGTTTTCTCGGTAATATTCTGCTTGGCCAGACGCGGCAGATGGCTGCTGTTAATCTGCATCAGGCCGATATCGCGGGAGCCATTGCTGTTGTAGCCGATGACGCTTGGATCTAAGCCGGACTCTTGTTCGGCGATCGCATAGAGCAATTCGGGGGCAATGGAAAATTCGCGACCGGCTTCTTCCCAGCAATCGGCCTGCGCCAGGCCGGCGGCGCCAAGCAATATCGCCGTCATGCAAAATTTCTTGAAAAAATTCTTGAACAGGTCGCTTTTAACGACCGGATCGATATCAGTGCGAATGGAATCCATCCTGCTTCTCGCTTTCCGGTGTTGCGCAACCTTGCACGCAATCCCCATATTTGATGAGTGAATTATTGAAATGCCTCAACGAAAGTAAATGCAGATGCAAACTTTCGGCTCTTGCGTTTCACTGTTTTCTAAACTTGAATGAATGGTAGGTTTGGAGAGATCGCGGGACAATCAGACTTGTCTTAAAAACGAGGGGGTTGGCGGATTTTTGGAGCGATTTGAGCGGATTTTTAAGGCCGTGTTTGGACGGTGTTTGGGACGGTGATTGCCTGTTCGATCAGGAATATGGCGGGCTGTTGTACTCCGTTCGTGTCCCCCGGTGGCCTTCGGCCTCCTCCTCCTTTACCTCACTGCGCACAACAGCCCGCCATATTCCTGATCGAACAGGCACTTCGGCAACTTTGGAACTACTCACGAGGATCAACTTTTTTATTTTTTAAAATTTAAGGAATCTCTGCTCTGATTGAGTTAGGAAGTGCTGAGTAAGTGTAGCTGGCGGTTCAAGCTATGGATGAGAAGCGCAGCCGTACGCGAGTACGGTGAGCATCGCAATCCGTAGATTGAGCCGTCAGGTACGCTTAATCAGTGCTTCCGTGGTGGAGTGTTGTGCGCAGTGAGGTAAAGGAGGAGGAGGCCGCAGGCCACCGGGGGACACGAACGGAGTACAACAGCCCGCCACATATCGCCCGACGGCACCTCACCGATCCAAGGGGCAATCCCCGAAACGCAACGCAGCCAAATAAACGGCCGACAATGATCGAAGAAGCGGTGAAAAAAAACGAACTAAGTCGCAGCGGTGATACGCTTTAACGCCTCCAGCAAAGGCAGCGCTGCATCGGCAATCCGATCCAGACTAAGTTCCCGCAATTGCGCCAGATCCAGCGCTGCTGCGTTATGCAATCCAGCCCATTGCAGCAATGCCGCCAAGGCCGGTGGCGTGTCGAAGATGCCATGCAGATAGGTGCCCAGCACCTGACCATCCAGCGAAAGCGCGCCCTCCGCCCTGCCCTCGATGACGAATGCCGGATGACCCATCGCAGCGCCATCCGACACGCCCATGTGAATTTCATAACCGCTGACCGCGGCCGCCGGATCGAATGCGCAATGGCCGCCGACCTGGGTCAATTGCTTATGCGCCGTCATGGTGGTGTCGATATCCAGCAAGCCGAAACCGGTTACCGACCGTGGCGCACCTTCGATCCCTTGCGGATCGCCGACGCTTCGGCCCAGCATCTGAAAGCCGCCGCAGATGCCGATGACTTTGCCGCCGTAACGCAAATGACGCTGTAAATGTTCAGGCCAGCCGTTGGCGATTAGCCACGCCAAATCGTTGCAGGTATTTTTGCTGCCGGGCAGGATGATCAGATCGGACGGTGGAATCGCTTGCCCCGGTCCGATGAAGCGCAAATCCACATCGGGATGCGCGCGCAAGGCGTCGAAATCGGTATGGTTGCTGATGCGCGGCGGCACCGGCACCACCACGCGGAATGCGCCTTTGACATGCTGCGCAACATCGACGCCGTCTTCCGCATCCAGATTCAATCCCATTAAATACGGCAGCACCGCCAGCACCGGCTTGCCGGTGCGCTGCTCCAGCCAATCCAGCCCCGGTTGCAACAGGCCGATATCGCCCCGAAAACGATTGATGACAAAGCCGGCGATGCGGCCGCGTTCGCTCTCGGACAAGCAATCCAGCGTGCCGACGATATGCGCAAAGACGCCGCCGCGATCGATATCGGCCACCAGAATCACCGGGCAATCGACCGCTTCCGCGAAGCCCATATTGGCGATATCGCGATCGCGCAAATTGATTTCCGCCGGGCTGCCGGCGCCCTCGACCAGCACGCATTCGTATTGCGCCGTCAGCCGGCCGTAGGATTCCAGCACGGCTTGCATGGCGACAGTTTTGTAGCGATGGTAGTCGCGGGCATGCATATCGGCGCGTACCTTGCCGTGCACGATGACTTGCGCACCGGTGTCGCTGGAAGGCTTGAGCAGGATCGGGTTCATGTCGCTATGCGGCGCCAGTCCCGCAGCTTGCGCTTGCAAAGCCTGCGCGCGGCCGATCTCGCCGCCATCCGCCGTAACCGCGCTGTTGAGCGCCATGTTCTGCGGTTTGAACGGCGCCACGCGAACGCCTTCGCGCAGCAATAATCGGCACAGCGCCGCCACGACGGTGCTTTTGCCGGCATCCGAGGTGGTGCCCTGGACCATCAAGGTCGAATAGGGAAAGTTGACCATTAATGCGCTCCGGCTGCCGAGTTCGGTGAATTCGGTGATGCCGAGGTAGCTCCGGCGGCGTTGCCGGAAGCAGCCGTGCCGGTGCCGGTGCCGGTGCGATGTGCACGCGCCGTTTCCAGGCTTTTGCACAACGCCGCTGCGCCTTCGATCATGCGCGGGCCGGGACGGCTCAACAGATCGCCGTCAAGCGCAAACAGATTGCCGCGCTGCACCGCCAGCAAGGCCGGATAGGCGCGCCACAGTGCCAGCCCGTCTTCATTTTTTCGGTTCAGGTCGCCGCTGATCACCGCTTCCGGATTTTCCAGCAACACCGCTTCGACGCCGACTGTCGGCGCGACGGCGCTCAATCCGGCAAAGATATTGACGCCGCCGCATACGCGGATGGCGTCGCTGACGATGTGTTTTCCGTTGAGTGTATATAGAGGATGCGGCCAGACTTGATAAAACAGCCGCACCGGCGGACGCCCGCGATACTGTGCTTCAAGCGCCGCCAATTGCGCCCGCAAAGCCGAGGCGGCAGTGCGCGCCTGTGCTTCGGTACCAGCCAATTGCCCGAGACGCATTACCGCATCGGGAATATCGGCGAGACGTTGCGGCTCGCTATAAAACAGAGGAATGCCCAGACCGCGCAGTTGCTCCAACTGGCGCGAGGCCGTGCCGTGCAGCCAGACCACCAGCAAATCCGGCTTGAGTGCAATCACACGCTCGATATCGATCTGGCTGTTGCTCCCGATGCGGGCAATGTCGCGCGCGGCAGCAGGGTAATCGCTGTAGCTGACGGTGCCGACGATGCGGTCGCCGGCGCCCGCCGCGAAGACCAATTCGGTCGCATGCGGCGCCAGTGTGACGATACGATGCGCGGGCGCGGGCAGATGAACGTTATTGCCGGCATCGTCGCGTACTTCGATCGCCGCGGCAGATTGCATTGCCAAAGATAAGGTCAAGGACAGCGTTAAAAATAAGGCCGGTGATAAATTAACCTTCATACGGATACCGCCGCAGCACGCAAGGTATTGAGTGCTTCGGCCAGGCGCAGCCAGCCGCTTTCATCCGGCGGCAGGCCGATGCGGATACCTGCTGCTTCATTCGTAAACAAACGTACCCAAATGCCGCGCTGCGCCATGTGCAACCAGCAATGTTCGGCTTGTTGCGCCGATAACGGCCACCATTGATAAAGCGCCGTTCCATGGCTTTCGATGCCGTGTTTTCCGAGCAGCGTGCGCAGCCGTTCCCCTTCCGTCGCCAATTTTCTTTGCGTGGCTTGCTGCCAGGCGGCATCGGCGAGCGCGGCGCAGCCGATCTGTTGCGCCGGGCCGCTGACGCTCCAGGGACCGAGATGATCGGCCAGCGTTTTCAGGAGCGCGCTTTCAGCCGCGACGAAGCCCAGGCGCAAACCCGCCAGTCCAAAAAATTTGCCGACAGACTTCAGCACAATCAGGCCCGGCGCTTCCGTATATGGGGCGACGCTGCTTTGGCGAGCGGTGTCGCCGAACGCTTCATCGACGATCAGCCAGGCATTGCGGGCGGCCAGTCGCGCATGCCATTCCAGCAATTGCGATGGTTCTATTACGGTACCGGTTGGGTTGTTCGGATTGCAGATGACGACCACGTTGGCGGTCGCCACGGCCAGGTCCAGGTCTTCATGTGCGGTGGGAACGACACGATGGCCGGCTTGCGTCCAGCGCTGGGCATGTTCGAAATAAGTCGGCGTCGCGATCGCCACTAGCGCCGGGCCGTTGCTGTGCATGCGGCATTGCGGCAGTGCCTGAATCGCGGCCTGCGTGCCGGCCACCGCCAGCATCTGCGGGGCGTTGTAATAAGTTTGCGCGGCCAGTTCCAGGGCGAAACTGTGTTCGGGAAGGCGGTGCCAGAAGTCCGGCTTTAACGATGGAACCGGATAGTGATGCGGATTGATGCCGGTCGACAGGTCCAGCCATTTTTCACGCGGAATGGCGAAACGGCTGATGGCGTCGCTCAGGTTGCCGCCATGCGTCGGCATTTGTTGTTGCTGCTTCGATTGCATCGTTGATGGCTTGCGTTTGGATTGCGTTGGTCAATTGGTCGAGGTAGATAAGATTAATCAGTCGCGGCTTCACATTGATGGCTTGCGCAGCCGCCTCAGCTAGCGTGCTGTCCCGCAAATTTCAACCCGCATCATCCAGCAAATCGCCAACCGGGTCGGTCCCCAGCAATTGCTGCGCGGTCTCGCTCGACAACGCCTCAACCGACTTCAACTTGCGCGTCATCTGCCGGCTGCGCGTCTCGGCCTGTTCGATATTGCGCGTGGCGCGCTCCAGGGTTGCCTTGGTCGCGGCCAGCACGTCGCCGAATTTGCCGAACTCGGTTTTGACCGCTCCCAGCACTTGCCACACTTCGGAAGAACGCTTTTCCAGCGCCAAAGTACGGAATCCCATCTGCAAACTATTCAACAACGCCGACAAGGTGGAAGGACCGGCAATGCTGACGCGGAAGGTGCGTTGCAGGTCATCGGCCAGGCCGGGGCGCCGCATCACTTCGGCATACAAACCCTCGGTCGGCAAAAACAGGATCGCGAAATCGGTGGTCAATGGCGGCGACAAATATTTCTCGGCAATCGTCTTGGCTTCCAGACGCACTGCGCGCTCCAGTTCCCTGCCGGCCACGATCACGCCTTCCGCATCGGCCCGATCGGCGGCATCGGCCAGCCGCTCGTATTGCTCCTTCGGGAATTTGGCGTCGATCGGCATCCAGACCGGCGTGCCGCCCTCTTCCGAACCCGGCAGCTTGATCGCGAACTCCACGCGTTCGCCGGTGCCGGGCACGGTCTCCACATTCTTGGCGTACTGCTCCTGCGTCAACACCTGTTCCAGCAGCATTTCCAATTGTACTTCGCCCCAGGTGCCGCGGGTTTTGACATTGGTCAGGACGCGCTTCAAATCGCCCACGCCGATTGCCAGCTGCTGCATCTCGCCCAGGCCTTGATGCACTTTTTCCAGGCGGTCCGAAACCAGTTTGAACGATTCGCCCAAACGCTGCTCCAGCGTGGCGTGCAGCTTTTCATCAACCGTCTTGCGCATCTCTTCCAGCCGCGTGCCGTTGTCGGTCTGCAGATCCTTGATCCGTGCCTCCAGCGTGGCGCGCACTTCGGCCATACGCTGCGCATTCGATTCGGTCAGCGTCGACAGTGTCTGGTTCAGGGTATCGCCGAAGCGTTGGAGCGAAGCACCCTGCTCTTCGCGGCTGGTCTGGGCCTGCTGATTCATCGCCAGCCGCATGCTGTCGAGTTGTTGTGCATTGGTCTCGTTGAGCTTGATAAGTTGCTGCCCAAAACCGTCGATCTTATTATTCTGCAAAGTCGCGACGCCGCTGATCTGGGTCGCCAGCGTTTGCTGCAATTGCGCGAAATTATTGCCTAATTCCTGCCTGGTGCTTTGCGCCGTGTTTTGGATTTGTCCGCGCAACTCGCGTTCGGTGCGCTCGATCAGGTCTTGCTGGTGGCGCTGCAAATCGTTTTTCAGTTGCGCGATCTGCGCCGTCATGGCGTCGGCATTGCTGCTGTCTTTGTTGCTGCCGGCGCGCATGAACGCAAGGATTTGCAGAGCAACGATGACGATGCTCAGAACGATCAGAATAGTTTCGATAGTTGTCATAGGGTTCAGATTCAGCCGGCCTTGTTGCGCATCCAGTCGGCGGTTTGATAAAACGACTGCATCAGGCGTTTCTGCAGGGTTTCGTCCAGATCGACATCCTGCATCGCCAGCGCCATGGCACGCAGCCATTGATCGCGTTCGGAAATACCGATTGCGTACGGCAAATGGCGCGCGCGCAATTGGGGATGGCCGTATTGCTCTATGTAAAGATTGGGGCCGCCGCTCCAGCCGGACAGGAATTTGAATGTTTTATCGCGTGAACCGTCCAGTGTCGGCGGATGCAGGGCGCGCAGTCCGGCGAATTCTGGCTCAAGTTCGATCAAGTCGTAGAAACGGTCGACCATTTGGCGCAGTTTTTCTTCGCCGCCAATCATTTCATAGACGGTGGGTTGGTTTGGCTGTTCGATTTGCATGACCCGCATGATAGCGCAGAACGGCGCGGGGCTTAATGGGAAGCTTGAGGCAACGCTGATTAAGTGCCATGGGTGGCTTTTTTTTAGCGCCATGGGTGGCCTTTTTTTTTACGCCGCACGGGCCGTACCCCTCGCCCAAATGAACGGTCTTTTATGGATTTAAAGAAAGTTCGAAGTCGACTGATTTTCTTTAGTGCCATAAAAAATCGTTCATTTGGGCGAGGGGTACGGCCCGTGCCGCGTTAAAAAAAAGGCCACCCATGGCACTTAATCAGCGTTGCCTTAATTCAGTAGCGAGCGCAAACAGTACTGCGCCATCGCATCCAGCACCTCAGCATCTTCTCCGACCGGCGCCGCCACGCTTAAACGCAGCTTTGGATATGCCTCGCGCAACTTGGCCACCAATTGCGGCAAATCGCGCTGTACGTGGCCGCCTTGCCCCAGAAACACCGGCACGACGGTAATGTCATCGATGGCAGCCGGCGACGACTGCAATTGCAGCTGTTCCACGCATTGCGGCAAATCGGGCTCCATCAATTCGAGAAATGCCAATTTCACCGTCAGCCCGGGCTGCTGTGTCTGCAGCAAAGTCTGCAAGCGCAGGAAAGGCGCCATCCATGCCGGATCGCGCGCGCCGTGCGCAAATAGAATAACTGCGCGCCCAGTCATCTTTTGCGGTTCATGATTTGCCATGGCTTGGTTTTCTCTATAAATATAAAAGACTTGCTTAAGTCAGATCATAGTCTGAGGCAAACTATCGAACAATGCATAGTTAAGATTGTATCGTCCCTATTGTCAGGGATAGCCAGCTCACGCCTAAGTCCGTGTAAGGCCGCGATATCAACTCCTTCTGTGAACGGAATGGTCACAACGACTGATAAGTTTGTCGGGTATCCATCCATAAATATGGCCTTGTAGAATGTTTCTGGTGTTGATGCAAAAAAGACGCCATAAGGAAACCTTCAGCCATCCGCAGTACCAGCCAACAGCCCCCAATCGTGGTTTTTTCTGAATCGAGACTGATCCTTTTTCACCGGCTAAAGCCGGTGGATTTCATCTTATGATCGACATTAACGTCAGGAGTCATGCATGACATTCACTTTGCCGACCGTCACAGTCACCGAACCACGCATACCCTATCCGCTTCCATTCATCCCCGATATCTCCACTCTGCGCCCCATCATGCCGAATATCGATGCTAATCGCGGAGAATTCACCAATCTCATCCAACTCTATCAGAGCGTACAAACACTCGATCAGCAGCTTGATCCACTGGGAAAAGATATCGATTTTATTTTGAGTCAATTAAGTCCTGAAGAGCGATCTTCCCTATCGGGGGATATCCAGGCATTACGGCAGCAAGCAACTAATGCCAAGGCTAATGCTGACCGTAAATTCAGTGAGCAGCTTAGTAGTTTGAAACTCTGGAATTTTTACAATGACCCTAGGTACCCAACCGAGTTAGAAAAATTGGACATAGTGGGGGTTGTGCTATCGGTAATGGATGCGCCTGTATTTCGCCGAATTTGGGAACAGGAATATGGCGTTGCTCGTCGACATGAAATCGAAGCCAAGCAGAATCTGGTAGATACTTATCGTCAACTTCTTCCAGCCTTGAATGCAGCTTATCTCCCTAAGTTTTACGCTGATTACCCACGCTTTCCTGCCGTTAGCCGAGCAGATGCAAGCAAGGTAATAGAAAAAATTGGTGCTCTTAATCTTCATGAAGGATTCTTGGATAACAAAGTCGAAATCCTGATCAGTGACGGTCTTCTTACTCGAATGGGTTCTCAGTTTGGCCACGTCGCCATCAATATCGGTGGTGTGATCTATGGACGAGCCCCTTCCGCATGGGATATTCGCGGAAAAGAGAAGTACCTCTCCGACCAAGGAGACCTACGAAGCACGATAGGCTATGTTATCCAAAACTGGATGACGCGCAGAAGCACAAGTTGCTCCAGTCGGTGATCAATAAAATCGTGCAAGACGAGAAATACAGCCTGACCGACCATAGCTGCTCAGGGGAAATTATCTCGTCTTTCGCAGAATTGGGAATCAACATTGTCGATCCGCGTTGGACGGTCGGTGATATCTATGCTCCCGCCGATATTGATAATTTCTTAAAACATTCCAAGCAGGTCATTTAACCCGTATCCGAAGAACTAAATAGTTCGTGCATCAGCCTTTCGGGGTAGATGCTTAATGCGTAGCCGGAAATACTTCCTTTGTGTCCCCGATCATTAGATAGCCTGATTGACCATTTTGGCATTCGATTTTATGAAAACCGTATATCTTGCCCATCGACAATCTCTGGTCGATTCGGCAGATGGTCCCACTCGGTATAGTGTCTGGAATGGTGGCTCGCTGAACATCTGCGTATAGATCAACGGCGCGACTTGCCTTTTTATCTGGCCCCCATTTAGTACAGCCGATTAATAAAAGTGGGATCGCTAATACCAGTATTCGGGGCGTGATGCGCATTTTTTCCTTGAAAATAAAAACTGACACAGTCATTTGTCGGTCTTGGTTGATTAGCGCAGGAGACCAGCATGTCATGACCAAGGTGTCATTGCCAACCTGTCGAACCGAACAAAATCGATTATCTGCCGGGAGCGGAAGTTATCCGGTCGGCTTCAGATCATTTCGATCAAATGCGCACAAAAAAATCATGGGCTTCGTTTCGGAAAGAACAAAAAATCCCGCAATAATGAACTGCCCCCTTAAAGTCGGACATAGTCCTAACTTCTTGGGGTCAATTCATTATTGCGGGATTTTTGTATCAGACTTTAATTACATGTTCCAGGCTTATCTACATGAAACACCTAGCGCCGATCCACCATATACAGCGTGCCGCCGGCGATGGTTAAAAAGAAAACACTGGGCAACGCGGCCGTAAAGAACGGCGACCAGGTATTCAGCAAACCGAGATGAGCGAATAAATTGTTCACGAGCAAAAAGCTGACACCGATCATGATGCCGGTAAAAATCTTCAGGCTGACACCGCCGGCGCGGAAATGCAGATAGGCGAACGGCAACGCCATCGCCATCATTACGAATACCGATAAAGGGTAAATCAGCTTCTTCCAGAAGGCAATTTCATAGCGCTCGGTATGCTGATTATTGGCTTCCAGATGGCGTGTGTACGACAGCAGATCGTAAGCGGACATATGATCCGGGTCGGAAAACAGCACCGATAGAATTTCGGGCGTAATTTCCGATACCAGCTTCTCGGAAGGCACTTTACGCAGGGATAACGGCGCTGTAATGTCGCGTTCCGTCTTGCCGTCGGCAAAGACCGTTTCCGTCACATCGCTCAGTTGCCAGGTATTCTTGCCGATGTAATCGCCACTGCCGGCAATGATAATTCTCGCCAGATGGAATTCGCTATCCAGCTCATACAACCGCACCCCTACCAGGCGCCCCGCCGGACTGATGGTCTGGGCGTTAAAGAAGCGCGTGCCGGTCACGGCCCCGGTGATGCCGTTGGTCCTGATCTGATCTTTTGCCCATAAACCCGAACGGAATTGCTGCGATACCGATGCGCCTTGCGCTTCCAGTCTGACTTTCTGCGCCAGTTCGCTGCTTTTCGGCGACAACACCTCACCGAACAGCAAGGTCATCAACATGAAAAGGATGCCGATTTTCGCCAATATCTTGGCCGCCATCACAGTCGACAAACTCGACACGCGCATGATGGTGAACTCGGAACGCGAAGCGAACTGGGCCAGCGTGTAAATGGTGCCGATCAACGTAGCGATCGGCATTAATTCATAGACATAACCCGGCATGCCCAGCAAGACGAACAGCATTGCATTCTGCAATTTGTAGCCGTTGCGGCCAACGTCCTGCAATTCCCCCATCAAATCGAAAAAGGCGAACAGCGACAGGAACGCGAGTAGCGCGAACAGGACCGAACGAATGATTTCGGAGGCAAAATATTTTTCCAGAACGGTCATGGCTTGGCCGCCTTTGCCTTCTTGAATGCAATGGAGCAACGGAAGTGCGCCCACAGCAGCAAGGGATGATATTGACTATTGACCTTCAAGCGCCAGAAATACATTGCAATGGCGATTGCCAGCACGCCGAAATGCGCAGGCCACCACCCTACCATGAATGGCAATTTACCTTGCTGCACCGAAGCCTGGAATATGCCGACCATGCTGTTATAGACTACGTATAACAGCAGCGCCACGATCAAACCGATGGAGCGCCCGGCGCGAGGATTGACGAACGACAACGGCACCGCCAGCAGCATCAGCGTAAATGCCATCAACGGCAGCGACAGGCGCCACAGTAATTCGCTCATATTGAAATCGGTGCGATCGGCCAGCAACGCCCTCGTACTCAGCGCGCGCGCGGCAGAGTCGCTGGTCGCAATCGGCGCCTGCTGGCCCATCATCAAACCGTAGCGCTCGAACTCGACCATTTGAAAATCCGCCTGATTCGGCATGCCGTCGTAACGGCGGCCTTTCGACATCAGCACCACGGTATCGCCATCGGCGTCGACCTCCCGCTGACCTTCCTTGGCGACGACGACGCTGTTTTTACCGTTCTTGTAAGTACTGACGAAAATATTCTTGACCTTGGCCGAATCGTTCGACAGGCCTTCGACGAAAAACACGCGGTTGGCGGCGGCCGATTCCTGAAAATTGCCGGGCGAAACACGGGCGATATCCTCGCGCTTTTCGAAGCGCTGGACAAAGGCGGCGCTCTCCCGATTGGCCCATGGCGTGACGATGAAACTCAATAAAGCGGTCAGGACGATCAGCGGCCAGCCGAATTCCAGTACCGGCTTGATCCAGCGCGTGAGGCTCAAACCGGCTGAAAACCAGACCACCATTTCGGAGTCCTGGTAGCTGCGTGTGACCACCAGCAACACCGAAATGAAGCTGGTCAGAATCAAAATGACCGGCATGTAGTTCAATGCCTGGAAACCGATCAGGGCGACCACGTCCTGGGAACTGACTTTGCCGCCGGCAGCCTGCCCCAGTATCTTGATCAACATGACCGTAATGACAATCGTGAACAGCGTTGTAAACACTGCGCCTGCAGTGCTGAGCAATTCGCGTCGAAGAGCGCGCTGGAAAATCATTCGGAGCTTATAATCACGTTTTAGTAAATCTATAATTGGTTCAAAAAGTTCTAAATAAGTGTTGTGAGTGGAGCTTTTTTGAGGGTCAATTGAAACTTGGACAGGAATAAGCGATGGACTTTAGCATAAAAACAATCGACGCAAAAACATCAATCGCCGCCGTGAAAACCGGCTGTCTGGTGGTTGGCGTCTTTGAAAACCGCAAATTGTCGGCAGCAGCAGCCTCCATTGATAAAAACGGCGTTATTACAGCCGTACTGAAATCCGGCGATCTGAGCGGCAAACCCGGCACCACGCTGTTATTGCGCGGCCTGCCGGGCGTTACCGCCGAGCGCGTTCTGCTGGTCGGCCTGGGCGACGACGAAAGCATTAAAGACAAACATTTCACGCAGGCAGCGCAAGCCATTGTGCGCGTCTTCGGTACGCTGGGCGGCAGCGACGCCCTGCTGGCATTGCCGTTGAATCAGGTCAAGCAGCGCGATCTGGCGTGGGCAATCGGCAACATCGTCCTGATCGCGCGCGATAATCTGTATCGCTCCGACTCGCAAAAGAGTAAAAAAGATCCCGCACCGACCGGCGTCAAGAAAATCGCCTTTGCGCTGAGCAACACCGACAGCGCCTCCGCCAAACATGCGCTCAGCGACAGCATCGCGCTGGCAAACGGCATCGAATTGACGAAAGATCTGGGTAATTTGTCGGCCAATGTCTGCACCCCGACTTACCTGGCAAACACTGCCAAAAAACTGGCGCGCGATTTCAAACTCAGCGTCGAAGTGCTGGATCGCAAGCAGATGCAGGCACTTAAAATGGGCAGCCTCCTATCGGTTGCCAACGGCAGCGACGAACCGCCGAAACTCATCGTGCTCAAGCACATGGGCGGCAAGGCCAAGGATGCGCCCGTGGTGCTGGTCGGCAAGGGCATTACGTTCGATACCGGCGGCATCTCGATCAAGCCGAGCGCTGCAATGGATGAAATGAAATACGATATGTGCGGCGCGGCTTCGGTGCTGGGCACCTTCCGCACCATCGCTGAAATGAATTTGAAACTCAATGTGATCGGCGTGGTTGCCGCCAGCGAAAACATGCCGTCCGGCAGCGCCACCAAACCGGGCGATATTGTTACCTCGATGTCGGGCCAGACGATTGAAATTCTGAATACCGACGCCGAAGGCCGGCTGGTATTGTGCGATGCACTGACTTACGTCGAGCGCTTCAAGCCGGCTGCCGTGATCGATATCGCCACATTGACCGGCGCCTGTATCGTCGCTTTGGGCCATCATAATGCGGGCCTGTTCAGCCGCGATGACGAAGCCCATGACAAACTGGCCAACGATCTGCTGGCCGCCGGCAAAGCCACCGGCGACACCGCATGGCGCCTGCCGATCGAAGATGCCTATCAGGAACAGTTGAAATCGAACTTCGCCGACTTCGCCAACATCGGCGGGATGCCGGGCGGCAGCGTCACCGCCGCCTGTTTCCTCGAACGCTTCACCAAAAAATATACCTGGGCGCATCTGGACATTGCCGGCGTAGCGTGGCGCAGCGGCGCGACCAAAGGTGCAACCGGCCGTCCGGTGCCTTTGCTGACCAACTATCTGATTGGACAAGCCAAGTCGAAACTGTCGGCAGGTAAATAAAGACATGAAAATTGCAACGTGGAACGTCAATTCGCTCAAGGTGCGCCTGCCGCAGGTTTTGCAGTGGCTGAGCGAGAATCAAAGCGCAGGAAATCCGATCGACGTTCTGTGCTTGCAGGAAACCAAGATGACCGACGACAAATTTCCGGAAGCGGAAATTGTCGCCGCCGGCTATCACGTCGTGTTCACCGGGCAAAAGACGTATAACGGCGTCGCCATCATTTCACGCCATCCGATCACCGACGTCGTCAAAAACAATCCGCATTTTGAAGACGAGCATCAACGCCTGATTGCCGGCACCATCGGCGGCATGCGCATCATCTGCGCTTACATTCCAAACGGGCAATCGCTGGAGTCCGACAAGTATCAATACAAGTTGCGCTGGCTGGACGGCCTGCACAATTGGCTCGTGGCGGAGTTGCTGCAGCATGAGAAGCTGGCGTTGCTGGGTGATTACAATATCGCGCCGGAAGACCGCGACGTGCACGATCCGGTCGCCTGGGAAGGCCAGGTGCTGGTATCGGCGCCGGAACGGGCTGCTTTCGTCAAGATGCAAGACCTGAAACTGATCGACGCCTTCCGGCTATTCGAACAGCCCGAGAAATTATTCAGTTGGTGGGATTACCGGCAGATGGGCTTCCGGCTCAATCGCGGCCTGCGCATCGATCATATCCTGCTGACGCCTGCGCTGGCATCGCTCTGCACCGCCTGCGTCATCGATAAAATTCCGCGCAAATGGGAACAGCCGTCCGACCATACGCCGGTCATTGCAACTTTAGACGTGCCGGCGCCGGTCCTGCCGGGCTGATCAATCGTTGTTCTCTTCCTCGCCGGAAATCGGCTTGCGCAGGTTTGACTTGCGTACCCCGAGTTGCTTTTCAAACGCCACATCCAGTTTGCTGATCCGCTTCGGTTTTTGCGGGCCGTAAGCGTTGACGAATTGCGCAAATTCGTCAAGCGCCATCGGTTCGCATAGCTTTATGGGGGCGCCTGCGCCTGTACCCCCTTCGCTCCCCTGTACCGGTACCTGCACCAGATAAAACAATTCGGCCGATGTCCGAACCATCGAATAACGCAAATCGCCTGAGCGGCTGTTCAGCCGCTCGACCGCGGAGGTCGCTCTTGTAGATCTCATTTCCGTTCTCCCGCTGAAGCGATATTTTTATATTACATACAAATCAACGTACTCGTTGACCGGCATCGCTTCCAGCGCTTTCTGGTTCAACGAGACTTCCAGAATTTTTTGCTGCTGTTTGATCGGGAACTGGCGCGCCAGATTGATCCTGAATTTGGCTTCCAGCAACGGAATGCCATCCTTGCGGCGGCGCGCATGTCCGATCGGATATGCGACCACCACCTCCGCCAGCTTCCTGCCGTCCTTGAATTCCACCGTCAGCGCGTTGGCGATCGAACGCTTCTTCGGATCGTGATAGTCCTTGGTGAAACCCTTATCTTCCACGCAAACGATTTTGTCGCGCAAACTATCGATGCGTTGATCCACGGCAATCTCGTCCTCATAATCCGAAGCAGTCAAGCGTCCGAAAATCAAGGGCACCGCCACCATGTATTGAATGCAATGATCGCGGTCGGCCGGATTGTTCAGCGGACCTTTCTTATCGATGATGCGGATACAGGCCTCGTGCGTGCGGATCGTGATGCGCTTGATGTCTTCGATCTTCTTGCCGGCCTTGGCCATCTGCGCATGCAGGGTCATGGCCGCTTCAACTGCCGTCTGCGAATGGAATTCTGCCGGGAACGATATTTTGAACAACACATTTTCCATTACATACGAGGCGTATTTGCGCTGGAATTTAAAAGGCTTGCCCTCGAACAGCACGTCATAAAAGCCCCAGGTTTTTGCCGTCAGCACGGAGGGATATCCCATCTCGCCGGTCTTGGCCATCAGCGCCAGACGCACCGCGCGCGAAGTTGCATCGCCCGCAGCCCAGGACTTGCGTGAGCCGGTGTTGGGAGAATGGCGATAGGTGCGCAGCGACTGGCCGTCGACCCAGGCCAGCGACACGGCGTTCAGCATTTCCTCGCGCGTCAATCCCATCATTTCCGCCACCACCGCGGTGGAAGCAACCTTGACCAGCACAACGTGATCCAGGCCGACTTTGTTAAACGAATTTTCCAGCGCGATGCAGCCTTGGATTTCATGCGCCTTGATCATGCCGGTCAGCACATTTTTCATTGTCAGCGGCTTCTTGCCGGCAGCGATTGCGTTGCGCGACAACCAATCGGCAGTCGCCAGAATCCCGCCCAGGTTATCCGAAGGATGACCCCATTCCGCCGCCAGCCACGTATCGTTGAAATCGAGCCAGCGGATCATCGCGCCGATATTGAATGCGGCCTGCACCGGATCGAGCTGGAATTGCGTCCCCGGCACTTTGGCGCCGTTCGGCACAATAGTCCCCGGCACGATCGGGCCCATCAATTTCTTGCAGGCGGGATATTCCAGCGCTTCCAGACCGCAACCCAAGGTGTCGATCAGGCAATTACGCGCGGTATCGTAGGCCACTTTCGAATCGATTTTATAGTTGGCGACATAGTCGACGATGTCGATCAATACTTTGTCGTACTTTGGGCGGGTGTTTGAAATAGCTGCGGACATGGCTTTCCTGTCGGGGTAAAAAATTAAAACGGATATCGGGTTATCGTCTGCTCAATGCATTATGTTCGATTCAAAATCGACTCATACCTTGCATTCATTGGCCACCTGCTCGCCGCGTTTCGAATTCAGCAGCATCGACTTGGCCGGGATCTGGATCCAGATCATGCCGCTGTCGCGGTCTTCGAAACGCAAGGCGCCGGTCGAGGTCGCGACCGGCAGCATCACATAAACCTTGCCTTTCCACGTCAGGTCGATATGACGCTGACCGTCGCCCATCTTTATGTCAACCTGGTTATTCAGCTCGCAATGGAATCGCCCGGCAATCAATTGCCGTG
>DASYCG010000148.1:0-17384 GCA_036500325.1 Herbaspirillum sp.
TTCTGGGCGCGATGCAGGTATCGGCCGAAGGCGATCTGGCCAACTGGATGATTCCGGGCAAGATGGTCAAGGGCATGGGCGGCGCGATGGATCTGGTGGCGGGCGTGAAACACGTGGTGGTGCTGATGGAGCACGTGGCCAAGGCCAAGGATGGCACCACATCGCACAAGATACTGAAGACCTGCGATCTGCCGTTGACGGGTGTGGGCGTGGTGGACCGGATCATTACCGATCTGGGCGTGATCGACATCACCGACAAAGGCTTGAAGCTGATAGAGCTGGCGACCGGTGTCACGAAAGAAGAAATCGTGAAGCAGACCGGGGCACCACTGGATATAGGTGGAATTGCGTAGAAGTACGGGCGACGGATAAATAAAAAAAGCCGCTGCGGTTCACACCGCAGCGGCTTTTTGCCCGACTGGCCTTTAACTTCAGCCGTTCACAGCATCCAATGCCGCATTGAAAGTCGCGCTAGGACGCATGATAGCGCTGACCTTATCCGGATCGACCTTGAAATAACCGCCGATATCGACCGCCTTGCCCTGCACCGATTTCAATTCGGCTGCAATCTTCTCTTCGTTCTCGGTCAGCGACTTGGCCAATGGCTTGAAGTGGGCTTGCAGCTGCGCATCTTCGGATTGCTCCGCCAGTGCCTGCGCCCAGTACAAGGCCAGGTAGAACTGGCTGCCGCGGTTGTCGAGTTCACCGGTTTTTGGCGATGGCGACTTGTTGTTTTCAAGCAGTTTGCCGGTCGCGTCATCCAGGGTCTTCGCCAGGATCTTGGCCTTGTTGTTGCCGGTCTTGATGCCGACTTCTTCAAACGACACCGCCAGCGCCAGGAACTCGCCCAGCGAATCCCAGCGCAGATGGTTTTCGTTCACCAACTGCTGGACATGTTTCGGCGCGGAGCCGCCGGCGCCCGTTTCAAACAGGCCGCCGCCGGCCATCAACGGCACGATCGACAGCATCTTGGCGCTGGTGCCCAGTTCCATGATCGGGAACAGGTCGGTCAGGTAATCGCGCAGGATGTTGCCGGTGACCGAAATGGTGTCCTTGCCGCGGATGACGCGTTCCAGCGTGTAACGCATTGCGCGCACTTGCGACATGATCTGGATATCCAGGCCGGACAGATCGTAGTCTTTCAGGTAAGTCTTCACCTTCTTGATCAGTTCGGCTTCATGCGGGCGGTACTCGTCCAGCCAGAACACGGCAGTCATGCCGGACTGGCGCGCGCGCGTCACTGCCAGCTTGACCCAGTCGCGGATAGGCGCGTCCTTGACCTGGCACAGGCGCCAGATATCGCCTTGCTCCACGTTCTGCTCCAGCAGGACGTTGCCGTCAGTGTCGACCACGCGGGCCACGCCATCGGTGGAAAGTTCGAAGGTTTTGTCGTGCGAGCCGTATTCTTCGGCCTGCTGCGCCATCAGGCCGACGTTCGGCACGGTGCCCATGGTGACCGGATCGAAGGCGCCATTGGTCTTGCAGAAATTGATCACTTCCTGGTAAATGCGGGCAAAGGTGCTTTCCGGAATCAGTGCCTTGGTGTCTTTCGGCTTGCCGTCGGCATTCCACATCTTGCCGCCCGAACGGATCATCGCCGGCATCGATGCATCGACGATCACATCGTTTGGTGCGTGCAGGTTGGAAATGCCCTTGGCCGAATCCACCATCGCCAGTTCGGGACGGTGTTCGTGGCATGCGTGCAGGTCGCGAATCACTTCGTCGCGCCTGGCTTCCGGCAGCGCGGCGATTTTCTCGTAAACACTGCTCAGGCCGTTGTTGATATTCACGCCCAGTTCGTCAAACAGCTTGCCGTGCTTGGCAAACGCGTCCTTGTAGTAAATACGCACTGCGTGACCGAACACGATCGGATGCGAAATCTTCATCATGGTGGCCTTGACGTGCAGCGACAGCATCACGCCGGTTTCATACGCGTCCTGCATCTGCTCTTCGTAGTACTTGCACAGCGCGTTCTTGCTCATGAACATGCTGTCGATGATCTCACCCTTGAGCAGCGGTACCTGCTTCTTCAGCACGATGGTCTCGCCGGCCTTGGTGACCAGTTCCATGCGGACGTTGCAATCACGGTCCATGGTCATCGATTTTTCGCCGGCGTAGAAATCGCCGCCATGCATATGCGACACGTGCGTGCGCGATGCAGGGCTCCACTTGGACATTGAGTGCGGATTTTTACGCGCATAGCGTTTTACGGCAGCTGGTGCGCGGCGATCGGAATTACCTTCGCGCAGCACCGGATTGACGGCGCTGCCCAATACCTTGGAGTAGCGCGCGCGGATATCTTTTTCTTCGTCGGTCTTTGGATTTTCCGGGAAATCCGGAATGGCGTAGCCTTTCGACTGCAGTTCGCGAATGGCGATGCCAAGTTGCGGAATCGACGCACTGACATTGGGCAGCTTGATGATGTTGGTATTCGGTTCCAGCGTCAGGAGGCCCAGCTCCCCCAGGGTGTCCGGCACTTTCTGGTCTGCGGGCAGTTTGTCGGCAAAGCCGGCGAGAATGCGCGCCGCCACGGAGATGTCGCTGGCGACAATGTCAACGCCAGCCGGTGCTGCGAACGAACGGATGATAGGCAGGAAAGAATAAGTCGCCAGCAGCGGCGCCTCGTCTGTCAGCGTGTAGATGATGGTTGGCTTGCCTGTGGTCACTATGAACTCCTTGCTGTTGATGTGTTGGTTTGCGCAGCCGCACCGTTAGATGCAGCCAGTAACAAACCCGGGTACTGGAATCGGTCTGGCGGACGGCGTTGTGTGGACGCGGAATGTTGCGCGCCAATAACGCCGATTTGCTCAAAAGGTGAATTTTATTGCTTCTTTGACTTGCGCGCTTGACAAAAAAAGCCGGCCGGATGCCCGCGCTGCGCCGGAACGCGCAAATCGACCGATGCACAAGCTGCGCTATCGCACTTTGCTACCGAGAAGTGACACCTGCTTCACAGCAGGTTCGATTTTTATTCCCACCATTCAATGTCTTGTTGACAAGCGCTTTTGACGCGAATACTATTTCGTTTATCGGATTTTAATTTCGATTAATGAAATTATTGAGTGATTCCTCTCGAATCCCGATCCTCTTCATGCGGCATATGGACAAGAGAGAAAACAAGTTTTGTTTTGACCAGCAAGTATTAATCTTAATTAATAAATTAAAAACTAATCAGTTGCATACAACTGAGAGACCAATTGAGGAGACCCTTTATGTTCAGCACATTTAGTGCCAATCGTCGCAATCGCAGCTTAAGTATCTTCTCCATAATCGCCGTAGTAGCCGGCTGCCTTGGCGCACCGGTTAGTGCAACGGCCGATTCTCCTTATCCAAGCAGGCCGCTCACGCTGATCGTGCCGACCGCCGCCGGCGGACCGGTCGATATCGCCGCACGCATCGTTGCAGCGCAGGCGACCAAGATTCTCGGGCAGCAGCTTATCGTCGAAAATCGCCCGGGCGCCAACCAGAAAATCGGCATGCAACTTATGCTGCGCGCGCCGAAAGACGGCTACACGCTGGCGGCAGTGTCGCCGGCTTCGCTGACGATCGGCCCTGTGATCGACAAGGACCTCGGTTACGAGCCGCAAAAGGATTTGACGCTGCTTACCTGCGCCATCGACATCCCGACGGTGCTGGTAGTGCCACCCACGTTTCCGGCGCATACGATGAAGGAATTCGTCGCCTACGCCCGGGCTAATCCGACCAAAATCTCCTACGGCAGCGGTGGCGCCGGCACCAGCCTGAATTTCTCGACCGAGGGTTTGCTGGTGAAGCTCGGCATCAAGGCGCTGCAGGTACCTTATAACTCCAGCGGACCGGCATTCGCAGGCCTGCTCGGCGGCCAGATTTCGCTTCTGATGCCGGATGTCGCCGCAGCCAAAGGGCAGATCGACGCCGGCAAATTGACCGCGCTGGCGGTGACCGGCAGCAAACGCGCCGACTTCCTTCCTAACGTACCGACTCTGCAGGAATCGGGTGTGCCGGAATTGAAGGACTTCAGCTACAAGACATGGGTTGGTTTCGTGATGTCGGCCGCGGTACCGAAAGAGGTCTCGGACAAATTGCGAACAGCGCTGATCGCGGCGCTGCACACGCCCGAAGTGAACGAGGGATTCAAGCGCATCGGCTTCGTGGTGGTCGCCTCGTCGCCGAAAGACTTCGGCGCACAGTTGCGCGCGGAAGTGGATATCAACCGCAAACTGGTCGATAGCGGCGTAGTGAAGGTCGATCAGTAACCGGTAAGTAGTACTGCCTGGCGCCGGTCGGGCAGTAATTTCTTCTTAAAAATTAGGGAAAAGACATGGTTCAATCAACCGCGGAAAACAAGCCTGCCCCAAGCACCGCCACAACAGGATGCGCCACCGATCTGCATGAGCATCTGCAACGGCTGGACAACGCAGGATTGCTCATTACCATTACTGAGCCGATCAATAAAGATACCGAGATGCATCCGCTGGTGCGCTGGCAGTTCCGCGGCGGCATCCCGGAAAATCAACGCAAGGCTTTTCTATTTACCAATATCGTCGACAGTAAAGGCCGCCGCTACGATATCCCTGTCGTGATCGGCGCATTGTCGGCGAATGCCGATATCTATCGTATCGGCATGGGCGTCGAACGCGTGGAAGATATCGCCGCCTGTTGGGTGCGCGCCGTGGCCAATCCGATTCCACCGCAGGTCGTCACCAGTGCGCCTTGCCAGGAAGTGGTGATTACGGGAATGGATCTGAAAGGACCCGGCAAAGGCATGGATGCCCTGCCGATTCCGATTTCAACGCCAGGCTTCGATGTGGCGCCGTATCTCACATCTTCGTGCGTCATCACCAAAGATCCCGAGACCGGGATCCAGAACATGGGCACTTACCGCGGCGGTCTGAAGGCATCGGACCGGCTCGGCGTCATGATGTCGGTTGCGGTGAAAGCCGGCGGCGAAGTGCACTGGCAAAAATATAAAGCGCGCGGCGAAAAAATGCCGGTGGCGATTGTGCTCGGCTGTGCGCCTGTGGTGAATTTCTGCGGCCCGCAGAAGCTAAGCGCGAATCTGGACGAACTGGCCGTGGCCGGTGGCCTGCAGGGCAAGGCGATCAATGTGGTGCAAGGCAAAACCGTCGATTTGATGGTGCCGGCGGACGCGGAAATTGTGATCGAGGGTTTGATCGATACCGACTTCCTGGAGCCGGAAGGCCCGTTCGGCGAATCGCATGGCCATATTGCGCTGGAAGATTTCAATATGAATATGCAGATCACCGCGATCACCCGCAAGCGCATGCCGATCATTACCTCGATCATTTCGCAAGTAACGCCGAGCGAATCCAGTGTGATCAAACGGGTCGCTTACGAACCGATGTTCTTGTCGCATCTGCGCAACGCCCTCGGCATTCAGGGCGTCATCAAGGTATCGCTGCATGAAGCACTGACCAATCTGCGCCGTGTCACGATTATCCAGATGAAACGCGGTACGCCCACCACTGAAGTTTGGCGGGCGCTGCAAGGCGCCACCGCATTCCAGGCATCCTGCAGCAAGTTTGTGATTGCCGTGAACGACGACATCGATCCGAACAACGCCGATGCCATCCTGTGGGCGATGTCCTATCGCTCCAACCCCGAACTCGATACGCGTGTGGTCGGCCAACGCGATCACGGCCACGGACCGCGCACCGATCGCCGCAGCCCATTCGATTCGTCGATGCTGATCGACGCCACCATGAAGGGCGATATGCCGCCGCTGGCATTGCCGAAACGGGAGTACATGGAAAACGCCAAGGTGATCTGGGAGCGTCTCGGATTACCCGCGCTAAAACCTGAAACGCCATGGTTCGGCTATTCGCTAGGCGACTGGACGCAGGATTGGGATGACGCAGCACTGCGCGCGACCGAAGGCAATTATGTGGAAAACGGCCTGCGCAGCGCCGGGAAACGACGCTCGAATATCGAGCCGAACACGCATGTGCGCGACGGCAGCGGCGGTAAAGACCACTAAATAGGCACTAAGCAACAAACGGATGTTTTGAGCAGGAAAAATCTTCGTTGACAAGCAATTCAGCGAATCTTAAAATTCCGATTAATAAAATTAATTTTCGTTAATCGAAATAAAATTGCCGGAAGCGCTTCTGAATGGCTCCGCGCACAAAATAGAGGAGATTTACGTGACAGCAAGTGCAGTTTATCCAACCCTTAAAGACCGGGTCGTGATCGTCACCGGTGGCGGGATCGGGCTCGGCCGTTCTTTTGTAGAACATCTGGCCGCCCAAGGCGCGATCCCCATCATTGCACAACGCAGCATCGATGGCGCGACCGAACTGCAAAAAGAAATTGAAGCCAAAGGCCAGCGCGCGCTGGCGATCCGTACCGATATCGCCGATCAGGATTCGGTTGAAGCGATGGTCGCCAAGACCATGGCCACCTATGGCCGTATCGATATCCTGGTCAACAATGCCGCGATGTTGAAGAACCTGGTTATCGGACCGTTCTGGGAACTGCCGCTGGACGAATGGCGCAGCGCGATCAACGTCAATATCACCGGCTCGTTCCTGTGCGCACGCGCAGTGGTGCCGGCGATGCAGGCGCGCAAGTGGGGACGCATCATTAATCTGTCCTCGACCACAGTGGTATCCGGCCGCGGCGGCTATCTGCATTACACCGCTTCCAAAGCTGCGCTGATCGGCATGACACGCGCCATGGCGCGCGAACTGGGCGAGTGGAATATTACCTGCAACGCGCTATTGCCCGGCACCACCAAAACCGAAAGCGAACGCACTTCGGCGCAAGACGAATACTTTGAAATGGCGGCACGCCAGCAGTCGATCCATCGCGTCGCCGAGGTCGAAGATCACGCGCGCGCGTTGTTATTTCTGTGTTCCGACGACTCGGGATTCATCACCGGTCAAAGCATGATGTCCGATGGCGGCCGTGCCTTCCTCTGATGCAGATACACCGCTGAACATTTAATGGCGACGGCATGCGGATAGTGCAAGCGTGCATACCGTCGCCGCAAAAAATCAGGAGCTGAGATGGGTAATTTTTCTGTAACGCTGAACGGTCCGGTTGCGCGGGTCACGCTGACACGGGGAGAGCAAGGCAACCGGTTGGATATTCCGACCATCAAGGCGCTGACGGAAGCCTTTGCCGCGCTTGGCGGTAATCCTGAAATCAAAGTGGTGCAATTGCGTGGCGACGGTGACGATTTCTGTCTCGGCCGTCAAATGCCGCCATCGCAGCCGGGCGTGAAAGCACCGGCCAAAAACGCCATGGAAATACGCGGCGATGTGATCGATCCGATCCTGGCGCTGTACGCTGCGATTCGCAATCTGGCGATTCCGACGGTGGCTACTGTCAGAGGCGCGGCGTTTGGACTGGGTTGCGTCCTCGCGGTGCAATGCGATGTCACCATCGCGGCCGAAAATGCGCGCTTTGCGCTGCCTGAATTGCGCAACGATATTCCGCCCACGCTTGCCATGTCCGGCCTGCTGCACGCGGTAACGCCGAAAGCGCTGGCGCACCTGGTCTATTCGGCCGGCGAAATTTCGGCGCCGGAAGCATTGCAGCTCGGCTTGCTGAGCATGACGGCGCCGGCAGCGGAGCTGGAAGCAGTGTCCGAGCGCTATCTTGAAAGCATGGCGACGCGTGCGCGTCCCGCGCTTTCCGCGATCAAGGAATATCTGAATACCGCGCCGGGCCAGGATCCTCAAGTCGCTTCGCGCTACGGCGCCAATCTGCTGTCAGCGGTGCTGGCTTCCCAATAAACAATAAAGCGAAGCGACGCCATGCCGATCTTCAACAACAATCGGGAAGACCTCTATTACGAGATCGAAGGCCAGGGTCCTGCGCTGGTGTTGATTCACAGTCTCGGTACTTGCAGCGAACTCTGGCGCGATGCGATAGCGCGCTGGAAAGGCCGGTATACCGTGCTCGCAATGGATTGCCGCGGGCATGGAAAATCGACCGCCAACGGTGGCGTTGCACTGGAAATGATTGCGAGCGATCTGCGTGCATTGATGCAATCGCTGAAATTGAAATCCGCCGACGTGATCGGCATTTCGATGGGCGGCCCGATCGCTGCATGGCTTTACGCGCAGGCGCCGGAGCTGGTCGGCAGGATGGTATTGGCGGATACGTTTACGCATATCCCGGAAGCAGGGCTGCGCCTGGAAGGACTGGAAAGAAAACTGGACGCGATGCCGATGGCTGATTTCGGCGCGGAATACGCGGCGCAGACCTTGTTGCCGGCTACCGCGCCGGAACGGCACAAAGCATTGAGCGGCTGGATCGCGGGCATGTCGACGCAGGCTTATCGCCAGACCGTCAGGTCGATCTTCGCGCAGGACATCAAAGGCGCGCTGACCGATATCAAAGTGCCGGTGCTGGTGATGGTTGGCGATCAGGATCAACGCGCGCCGGTGGCGATGGCCGAGCAGGTGGCAATGCTGGTATCCGGTGCGCAGATGAATATTGTTCCCGATGCCGGCCATCTGGCGAATATGGATAACCCGGTAGCGTTTTATGGGGCAATCGATGATTTTTTTGCGCAAAAGACCGTGGACTAAAGCACAGCCTGAAGCGTGAACTGAATTTATAAAAAAAATGCGGTAAGCGCCGTTGCAGCGCATGACCGTTCGTAGGCGACAAGGATTAAGCATGGCAATGATTATCAAGTCTCACTTCAACATCAATGTTCCGCGCGACGTGGCATTCAAGGTGCTCACTGACATTGAGCTCTCCGCACCGTGTTTTCCCGGAGCGGAATTGGGCGAAAAACAACCGGACGGCAGCTACAAGGGCGCATTCCACGTCAAGCTGGGGCCATTGTCGTTCCGCTTCTCCGGCAAATTCGGCTTTATGGAAATGCATCCGGAAGCCGGCACCGCAAAGGTCTCGGCCAGCGGCACCGATACCAAGGGCCGCGGCGGCGCGCAGGCGATCGTCGATGTGTCGATGGCGGAAGTGGACGGCAGCACTGAAGTGACAATTCTGTCCGATGTGACGCTGTCCGGCTCGGTTGCGCAGTACGGGCGGGGTACAGGGATGATTCAGGCCCTGTCGCAACAGCTGATCAATGATTTTGCGAAGAATCTTTCGACGGTCATGGTGACGGAAAGTAATACAGCTGCAGCCCCTGCAGCTGTAGACGACATACCTGCCGCACCGGTTGACGGTGCTCCCGCCGCAGCGCTCAAGGCGCCCGCTCAACCTGCGCCGCGTGTGGCTGCCGCACCCGCTTCGCTGTCCGGCGGAAGCCTGATCTGGCGCGTATTCGTCAATTGGCTGCGCAACAAATTTAACTGATCGAATTTAACCGATATGGAGACAAGCAAATGAATGCCCCTCAAAAGCCTCAAATAGAAAAGTACCGGCCGCATGAAGGCCGCTTGCTCGACAGCGCCGACGTCGGCACAGTCGGCAGCGCATTGCACTTGGTCGGCTCGCATTGCAAACATTGCGATGCACGCACCTTTCCGGGCAATGCCATCTGCCCTTTCTGCCTTTCCGACGATGTCGAAATGGTTCCGTTGTCCAGCGCGGGAAATCTGTACAGCTTTACGTTCGTGCATATTGCGCCGCCGGCGTGGGAAGTGCCTTACGGAGTCGGTTACGTCGATTTGCCGGAAGGCGTCCGTCTGTTCGGCAAGCTGGCCAATGCGGACAGCGCCCAATGGAAGCTCGATCAGCAAGTACGTGTAGAAGTCACGACGGTGCCCGGCGTAGATGGCCAGGCGCCGCAATATCAGTATTTTTTCAACGCGGCATAGGGAGACATTCATGAGCCACAATGCATTCAGAAGCGTCTCTGTGTACGGCAGCGGCATTATTCCTTTCGGTAAATTTCCAAAGATACCGCTCTCCACGCTGGCACGGCCGGCGGTACTCGATGCGCTGAAAGATTCCGGCATCGAACATACGAAAATCCAGGCTTTTTACTGCGGTTCCGCGATGTCCGGCATGATGTCCGGCCAGCGCATTGCACGCGAAACCGGATTGAGTGGCATTCCGATTGTCAATTCGGAAAATGCCTGTTCATCCAGTGCCACCGCATTCCGCGAAGCGTGGATTGCCGTTGCGAGCGGCATGATCGATTTCGCGCTGGTGGTCGGCGTCGAGAAGCTGTCCGCTCTTGGTGGCGGTACGTTGCCGTTGGACCGGGAAGATATCGAAGTCAACAACGGCATGATCATGCCCGCCTTGTACGCGATGCGCGCGCAACGCTATCTGAACGATTACGGTTACGACGTGGCGGATCTGGCGAAGGTGACAGTGAAATCGCGCAAGCACGGCGCATTGAATCCGGGCGCGCAATTCCGCGCCACTACCACCATCGAAGAAGTACTGGCTTCGCGTAAAGTCGCCGATCCGCTGACATTGCTGCAATGCTGCCCGACTGGCGACGGCGCCGCGGCGGTGGTGATCGGGCCAAGCGACGTTGCTGCGCGTTACTCGAAAAAGCCGGTGAAAGTATTGGGTTCGCATTTGGCTTCCGGCAAATACGTCAGCGGTTTTCGCGAACTGAAAATCCCGGAAATCACTGTGCGTTGCGCCGGCGAACTCTACGAAGAAATCGGACTCGGGCCGGAAGATCTGGATGTGCTGGAATGCCACGATGCATTTTCGATTGCCGAACTGCTGTATTACGAAGCGCTGGGCCTGTGCGGCCGCGGCGAAGCAGTCAAGTTGCTCAACGATGGCACGACTTCGCTGGGTGGAAAGATTGTGGTTAATCCGAGCGGCGGCATGCTGTCGAAAGGCCATCCGGTCGGCGCCAGCGGCATGGCGCAGATTGTCGAAATCGTCCGCCAGTTGCAGGGCCGGGGCGAACAGCGGCAGGTCGACGGCGCCAAGATCGGCTTGACACACGTAACCGGCGGCGGTACCGCCGGCTTCGATCACGGTGCTTGCTGTATTCACGTTTTCGGCGTGTAGCCCGCTTCACGCATCGCCCACTGCATACCACGAATCACGCAAAGTTATGGGATCACAATCATGAAACCCGCACCGTTTACCTATCACTCGCCGGCGACGATGGCGGAGGCGCTCGATCTGGTCGCGACTCTGGAGAACGCAAAGGTATTGGCCGGCGGTCAATCGCTGATGCCGATGATCAACTTCCGCTTTGTCATGCCGGATCATCTGATCGATCTCAACCGGATCGGTGCGATGTCTTCAATTGAACGGCGCGGCGATTCGATCTTTGTCGGCGCCATGACGCGGCAGCATCTGCTGCATGTTTCTCCGCTGATAAAACAGTTGGCGCCGTTGATCCCGGAAGCCTATGACAATGTCAGCCACCGTCAGATCCGTAATCGCGGCACTTACGGCGGCAGCCTTTGCCATCTCGATCCTTCGTCGGAACAACCGTGTTTTACCGCGGCGCTGGATGGCGTGATCGAGGTTGCCAGCCGCAACGGCGTGCGCGAAATTCCGATGTCCGAATGGACCATGATGTACATGACCTCGGCGCTGCAGGAAGATGAATTGATGACCGGCGCGCGCCTGGCGATCTGGCCGCAAGGCCATGGCTGGGCGTTCGTGGAATATGCACGGCGCCATGGCGACTACGCGATTGTCGGCGTGGCTGCTTTGGTGACAGTCGATTCGGCCAATCGCATTACCCGGCTGGCGATTGCCATTTGCGGCATCGCGGCCGCGCCGGTGCGGCTGGCCGAAGCCGAGTCGGCGCTGATCGGCATGGTGGCCGACGAGGCCGCGGTCGAGCACGCCAGCGACCTTGCCGAAGCAATCGAAGACATCATGGAAGACGCGCATAACAGCTCGGATTATCGCCGCCACTTGACCAGGGTGCAGACGGAACGGGCGCTGCGCCTCGCATTCCAACGTACCAGTTCGGGGAATAAATAATGGCTACACGCGTGATCAAACTGACGGTAAATAAGCAGCCCTACGAACGCGAGGTGGAAACCCGTGTCACGCTGGGCGATTTTCTGCGGCAGGACCTGGGACTGACCGGTACGCATTACGGTTGCGAACACGGCGTCTGCGGCGCCTGCACGATTCTGCTGGACGGCAATTCCGCGCGTTCGTGCCTGATGCTGGCGGTTCAGGCGGAGGGCGGCGAAGTCACCACCATCGAAGGCCTGGCGCAAGCGAATGGCACTTTTTCTGAATTGCAGCAGGCGTTCACCGAATGCCATAGCCTGCAATGCGGTTTTTGCACGCCGGGCATGCTGACCACGCTGACAGAGCTGTTGCGCGAAAATCCGGATCCGACCGAAGAGCAGGTGCGCGAAACCATTACCGGCAATCTTTGCCGCTGTACCGGTTATCAGCCGATCATCGATGCAGCCTTATTGGCGGCGCGCAGGATGCAGGATAAAAGCCGTGCCGGCGCAACGGCGCAAGACGCCACTAATATTTGAGGGCCGCCATGGATATGCCACCACCAGAACAGCTACAAAAGAGCGCCTTCATCGGCGCCCGCGTATTGCGCTCGGAAGACCAGGCTTTATTGCGCGGATTGGGACAATTCGTCGACGATCTGAAGCTGGAAAACGTTCTTTATTCCGCAGTCTTGCGCAGCCCGCACGGCCATGCGCGAATCGCCTCCGTCGATGTGACGGCCGCGCGCGATTTGCCGGGCGTGCATGCGGTTTACCTGCATGCGGATCTGCCGCCGCCGGCGCGCCGGCGGTTGCCGATGCCGGTGCCGAACGCGGCCATCCGCAATGTCATGACCCAGGAATTGCTGGCCTCGACCGAGGTCTGTTATGTCGGCGAGCCGGTGGCTTTTGTGGTGGCCGACAGCCGCTACATTGCGGAAGATGCCTGTTCTCTGATCGAGATCGAATACGATATTCTGGGTGCGGCCGGGGATTGCCTGGACGCGTTGAAAGAGGGTGCGCCTCTGGCCCATTCGACCGCAGTGGATAACCTGATCGCCAAGCTGCCATTGCGTTTCGGCGACATCGACAGCGCATTTTCCAATGCGGCGCATGTCATACATGACGTTTTCTGGCAAAACCGCGGATCGGCACAGCCCATGGAAACCCGCGGCTATGCGGCGGAATATCACGCGGTCACAGGACAGTTGACCGTATGGTCGGCCGGCCAGGCGCCGCATCTGGAAAAGAAAACGCTGATCGACATGCTGGACTGGGATCCGGAGCGGCTGCGCATCGTCATGAACGATGTCGGCGGCGGCTTCGGTCCGAAAGCAATTTTCTACCCTGAAGAAGGACTGGTCGCGATCGCCGCCTGGCAACTCGGCAAGCCGGTCAAATGGATTGAAGACCGGCGCGAACATTTTGTCTCCAGCTCGCAGGAACGCGACCAGTATTGGGATATGGCGCTGGCCTTGAGCGCCGAGGGGAAAATCCTCGGCATCAAACTCGCCATGACGCACGATAACGGCGCCTATCTGCAGTGGGGCGTCATCCTGCCCTACATCGGGGTGACCACCACGCCCGGCCCTTATGTGGTGCCGGCGATGGATATCGATCTGAAAATGGTGTTTACCAATAAAGGTCCGACTTCGCCGGTGCGCGGCGCCGGCCGGCCGCAGGCGGTATTTGCGATGGAGCGGATGATGGACAAGGCGGCGCAGGCTCTGGGCCTGGACCGTGCCGAAATCCGGCGCCGCAATTTTGTGCAGCCGGAACAGATGCCGTATAGCGTCGGCTTCATATACCGCGACGGCAAACCGATGGTTTACGATAGCGGCGATTATCCGCAATGCCAGGCTATGGCGCTGGAAAAAATCGATTATGCCGGCTTTGCCGAACGCAAAGCCGCGGCACGCCGCGAAGGCCGTTATATCGGCATCGGGATCGCCAATTTTGTCGAAGGCACCGGCCTGGGACCGTTCGAGGGCGCGACCATTCGCATCCAGCAGACCGGCCGGGTCAGCATCCTGACCGCGGTTTCGTCGCAAGGCCAGGGACACAAAACCACGTTCATGCAAATCTGCGCGGATCAGCTGGGTGTGCCGCTCGATCTGATCGACGTGGTGACAGCGGACACCAACGCCATGTCGATGGGCATCGGCACTTTTGCCTGCCGTATTACGGTAACCGCCGGCAATTCGGTTTATCTCGCGGCGAAAAGCGTGCGCAATAAAATCGAACGTCTGGCGGCATTCCTGCTGCAATCCGAAGCAGACCAGATCGATCTGGAAAACGGTGTTGCCTATGTGCGCGGCCAGCCCGAGCGGCGCAAAACTTTTTCAGAACTGGCGCGCGTATCCCAGGGTATTCCGGGTTTCTCCTTCCCTGAAGGCGTGACCAACGGGCTCGAAGATACGCAGTATTTCTCGCCGACCCAAGCCGCGTATTGCAACGGCACGGCGGCGGTCGAACTGGAAGTCGACCGGGATACCGGGCAAATTCATTTCCTGCACTACGTGATGGCGCACGACGCCGGCAAGCTGATCAATCCGCTCATCGTCGACGGCCAGATCCAGGGCGCTACTGCGCACGGTATCGGCAATGCGACGCTGGAATGGATGCGCTACGATGATCAGGGCCAGCCGATCACCACCAATTTCGGCGAGTATCTGTTGCCGGGATCGACTGATGTTCCACGCGTCGATATGGTGCATCTGGAGACACCGTCGCCGTTGAATCCGCTGGGTGTCAAAGGCGCCGGGGAGGGTGGTACCATCCCCGCCGCCGCAGCTATTATCTCAGCTATGGAAGACGCACTGGACGAGCCGGGCGTGTTTCTGAATGAAGCGCCGATGCCGCCACCGCGTTTATTTGAAATTTTGCGCGATGCCGGTGTCTACGAGAGAGCGCGGCAGGCGCGGCTGAACGCACGACAGGGTCGACAGCCATCATAAATCGTATGCACTGTAAAAAAGGATATCCCGATCATGAGTAAATCATCCCGTACATCTGAAGAAACGAGTCAGCCGACCGAGTCGATCACCGGCACCGGCACGGTAGTGCGGGTGGTGCGCCTGCTGGGCGCGCTGGCTGACGTCAACGGCGATGTCAGCCTGGGTGAACTCGCCGAACGCATCGGTCTTCCGGCCAGCACGGTGCACCGCTTGCTGGATCTGCTGGCGGGTGAGGGAATGGTCGAACGGGATGACGCATTGCGCCTGTACCGGCCCGGACTGGAATTTTTCCGGATGGCGGCGTCGATTTACAGCCGCAAGCCGATCCATGGACTGGCGCTGCCGTTTCTGCGCGATGCCGTCAGCGAGAACGATGAAAACGCTTACCTCGGCATGCTCGATTCGCAGGCCGGAAAGATGCTCTTTGCGGCCGTTGCGGAATCCACCAATCTGCTCTCCTACCGGGTGGAATTGAACGAAATGCTGTCGCTGGTGCGCGGTTCTTCAGGCCTGGCGATGCTGGCCTGGATGAGGGACGAAGACCGCGATCGCGTGCTGGCGATGGAAAGCCAGGCAGGATTATTGAACGCCAAAGAGCGCACTGCGCTGCTGGCCAGTCTGGCAGTGATCCGTGAGCAAGGCTATGCGTTGACGTTCGGTCAGCGGATTCGTGGTGCGGTGGGTATTTTTGCACCGATTTTCAATGCCCAGTCGCGGGTGGTCGGGTCGCTCGGCTATACGGTGCCGGAAATACGCTATCACGCCGACGATTTGCCGAAGCTTTCTGAAGCGGTGATGCGCTACGCCGGCGCATTGTCGAGCGCCCTCGGATACCGGAATAACGATCTTCAACTTAAAAATTCTTCTCGCAGCGATAAAGGTAACAATGGACGACATCAAAAAAACCTCCCTTCCAAGTAAGCCGGCAGGGCCTCTTGCCGGGCTGAGAGTATTGGATCTGACGCAATTTTTATCGGGTCCGTTCGGTACCATGATTCTGGGGGATCTTGGTGCCGAAGTGATTAAGGTTGAGCCGAAGACAGGTGAGCTGTCGCGCACCATACCGCCGCATTTCGTCGGCGAAGACAGCGTGTACTATCTGAGCGTCAATCGTAATAAAAAGAATATCGTGGTCGATCTGAAAACGCCGGAAGGCGTGCAAGTGGTTCGCGAATTGGCGTTGGCGTGCGACATCGTGGTTGAAAATTTCAGGCCGGGCGTTTTGAAACGCCTCGGTATCAGCTATGACGAGATTTCCGCGGCCAAGCCTGCGATTGTATGGTGCAGTATCAGTGGATTCGGCCAGGACGGCCCTTGGCGCGACTGGCCGGCTTACGACATGATGATCCAGGCGCTGTCCGGCGGCATGAGTCTGACCGGCGAGCCTAATGGGCCATCGGTCCGGGCCGGCATTCCGCTCGGCGATCTTGCCGCGGGCATGTTCGGCGTGATCGGTATTCTGGCCGCGCTGCAGGAATGCAACCGCACCGGAAAAGGACGTGTGGTCGATGTTGCCATGCTGGACTGCCAGGTGGCGATGCTATCGTATCAGGCTGCCTATTTTCTGCATTCCGGACAAGTTCCCGGGCGCCAGGGCAGCGGACACGATTCAATCCCGACCTATGGATCGTTTGCCGCGGGCGATGGCCGCAGCCTCGTCGTGACAGCGAACACCGAAAAAATGTGGCAGCAGATGGCGACCATTTTGAACGTAGCCAATTTAATCGACGATCCGCGTTTCGCGACGAATCGCGAACGCCTGGCCAATCGTCAAGAATTGGAACCACTCCTGAAACAGGCATTCCTGGCGAGAGCCGCGCAGGAATGGATGGCGGACTTCCTCGCCGCCGGCATTCCGGCCGCTGTCGTCAATACGCTGGATCTGGCTTTGAGCGGACCACAGGTGGAGCACCGCGGCATGCTGCTCGATCTTGAGGATCCTGCCGGCAAGCTGGTTCGGGTGGTCGGTAATCCGATCAAATTCGACGGTCGGGAGGTCACGCCGGTGGCATATCCGGCGGGCCTGGGGCAGGATACCGATCTGGTGCTGGAAAGCATCCTGGGCTTGTCGCGTGAGAAGATCGATGCGTTATATGTATCGGGCGCCGTAGTCCAGGGCACACGAAAGCAGGCCGGTGAACCGGTGGCTGCAACCAAATAACTTAACTATCTTCCTTTGTTGGGGGGGCCATCGGCCTGCTCAGGGCCGACGGCCCGGAGCAGGCCGAAGTTGTTTTCAGAGGGGCCGTTGAACGGAATAAAAAAACCCACCGAGCGGTGGGTTTCAAAAGGGCATTTGACGCAAGCCTTATGGATTGCGGCCGCGGAGCCTGTTCCGCATATTGACGAGCAACGGAAAAGCAATCTGAACCAGGACCAGCAATAGACTTAGTCCGATGAAAGTCGCACTGATGGGACGGTCCAGAAATACAAATAGATCGCCGCGGGAAATCAGCACCGCGCGCCGAAAATTTTCCTCGACCATCGGCCCCAGAACGTAGCCCAGCAGAATCGGCGCCACAGGAAATTTCAATGCGACGAATATCGCGCCGGCCACACCGAATACCAGCACTTCGCCGATTTCAAACAGGCTGTTGTTGGTACT